>NZ_BAAGPR010000098.1:0-30746 GCF_054783955.1 Streptomyces mayteni
ATCGCGGCCGCCCAGCGGGACCCGGGCGCGCGCGGCGGCCCGGCCGCGGTGCCAGGGGCGAGCGCGGCGCGGCGCAGCGCGGTGGCGTACCGGTGCTTGTGGTAGGCGCGTTGCCGCGCGGTGCGGGCCACCCGCTCGTCGGCGGCGAAGCACTCGACGGCCCGGCGGAGGGCCGCCAGGTCGTCGAGCGGTCCCGTGTCGGGGGCCGGGGCGCTCTCGGGGTCGACGAACCGCACCCGGCCGGCGTCGTCCACCAGCACGTGCCCCAGGTGCAGGTCGCCGTGGGCCGGGCCGGCCGGGTAGTGGACGCCCTCGGCCCAGCGGATGGCGAGGGCGGCGCCGCGGTCGAGCAGCCGGTGCCTGGGCCCGGTGGTCTCCGGCAGGATCCGGTGGAGGTCGGCGACGGCGGCGACGAGCCGTGGCAGCCGGTCGGCGAGCGGCCTCGGGCGGGGCGGATCGGCGGCGGCGAGCGCGTCGTGCAGTTCGGCGAGCGCGGCCCGCACCCGATCGAGCAGCCGCTCGACGGGCGCGCGGCGCCCTTCCCGGTCCGCCGGGGCGTCGGCCCAGTGGGCGTGGAGCGCGGCGCGCAGCGGCAGGTCGAGCGGGACACCCGGCGCGGCGCGGGTCAGCAGGGCCAGGCAGCCGCGGGGCCGGCCGCCAGGCGCCACGTACTCGAGGTGGCCGACGGCCTCGGGCAGCGGGGCGGCGCGGCCGCCGAGCCGGCCGAGCAGCGCGACCTCGCCGCGGCCGTCGCCGAGGACCCGGTAGACCTTGAGCACCAGGTCCTCCTCGGCGGGCGGCCGGCCGGCGGCGACCCGGGCGACGGCGTTGGTCGCGGTGGCGGTGAGCTGCGGTCCCTGGCGGGCGTCGGTCAGCGGTGGGCCGTGCCAGCGGACGGTGCCGCCGCGCGCCGTTCGCCAGGTGGGGCGGGAGGTCAGGGCGAGGACGGCGGCGAGCAGCGCCGCGTCGTCCTCGGCCAGCACCAGCACGGCCGTCCGGTCCCTGGCGCCCGCGACCGTGGCCCAGGTGACGGTCGTCGGGCCGGCGCGCAGCTCGTCGAGGGGGCGCAGGCTCGCCGGGTCGAGGGTGGCCCGGGAGAACCAGGGGGCGCGCGCCACGGAGGCCCGCAGCCGCTCGACCTCGTCGGTCACGGGCCCACCGCCTCGAAGCGGCGGACGCCGAGCGACCAGACGCGCAGCGCGAGAAGGGTGAGCGCGCCGCCGATCAGCGGGGCGAGCCAGGTCAGCGGGGACGGGCCGTGCAGCAGGTAGTCGGCGGGCACGAAGCCGGTGAGGGCGAACGGCAGCACGCCGGTGAGCAGCAGCCTGGCCGGCCAGGGGAAGACGTCGAGCGGATAGCGGGCGGTGTCGGCCAGCTCGTAGACGGCGGTCATCACCTGGAGGCTGGTGGTGGTCCAGAACGCCAGCGCGGCGAGCAGGAGTTTGACGGCGGCGAACACCAGGGCGCCGGCGAGCAGCAGCACCGCGAAGACCACGAGTCCTGCCGGGTCGAGGTCCAGGTCGAGGCCGCCGGCCGCGTAGCCGATGACGGCGAGCCCGGCGAGGGCCTCGCCGATGCCCTCGGGGTAGCAGAAGCGCTCGGAGAGCAGGCTGAACAGCGGGTGCACCGGGCGCACCAGATAGCGCACCAGCTCGCCGCGCTGCACCAGCTTGCGGCCCAGTTCCCAGAGTTGGTCGGTGAAGGCGTGGTCGATGCCGCGCACCAGCATGGCGACGCCGAGCAGCAGCACCGCCTCGCGGAAGGTCCAGCCGGCGATGTCGGTGACGTGCCGGTAGATCACGCCGAGCAGCAGCGCGTGCAGCACCACGCGCAGCGCGAACGCGCCGACGCCGACCAGGAAGTCGGCGCGGTAGGAGACGAGGCGGCGCAGCCCGACGCCGGTGAGCAGCAGGGCGAGGCCGGCGTACCGGCGGAGCGTGCCGTGGGGGTTGGTCATCCGCCGCTCACCTCGCCCCGGCGCAGCGCCGCCCGCCAGGCGAGGCCGCAGGCCAGCAACCCCAGGGCGGTCCAGAGGAGTTGGACGCCGACCGCCTGCCAGGCCGCGGCGCCCTCGACGCGGCCGATCAGCAGCCGGACCGGGGTGGCGACCATGGCGGCGAACGGCAGGCACTCCAACACCCGCCGGGTGGCGTCCGGCATCAGTTCGAGCGGCACCAACTGCCCTGAGCAGAAGGCGACGACGGTGCCCTTGAGGTAGCGCACCCCCCAGGTGCTGGTGGTGACGAAGCCGGCGAGGCCGACCAGCAGGTTGAGCAGGATGCCGAGGGTGGTGGCCAGCAGGGCGGCGGGCAGGAACCAGGCGAGGCCGGCGAGGCCCGGCGCGGCGAGCGCGAAGGCGCCGAGCGCGGGGACCAGCAGCGGGGCGACGACCAGCAGCAGCCGGACGGCGAGATAGGGCAGGGCGACGGCGGCGTGGGTGCCGAGGAAGCCGATCGGCCTGAGCATGCCGGTGATGTGGTCGCCGCGGTAGATGTCGCCGGCGAGGCTGTCGTCGACCCGGTTGGCGAGCAGCACCGCGAGCAGGTTGCCGGCGAGCAGGTAGGTGGTCATGGTGGCGACGTCGTAGTCGGCGATCTCCCGCTGGTTCGCGTACACCGCCTGCCAGACGGCGAGTTGGACGACCAGCGAGAACGCGGTGGTGAGGGCGGTGAGCAGCAGCGCGCCCCGGTAGGTGAGGGCCGTCCGCCAGCCGGCGCCAAGCAGCGCGCCGTAGCCCCTGGCCTGGACCCTCATCGGCCGCCCCTGGCCAGCTGGGGGGCGACGTAGAGAGCGCGCAGCACCTCACCGAGCGTCGGCTCGGGGGCCACCAGGTCGGTGACCGCGACCAGGCCGGCGACGGCGGCCAACACCCGCTGCGGGGTGACCAGTTCCGGTGGGCCCAGGACGGTGACGCGGCGCCGCCCGGCCGGCGTGACGGTGACCTGGTCGCCGAACTCCAGCCCGATGTGGTGGGCGAACGCCGCGGGGTCGACGTCTCCCGCGTGCTCGAGGCGCACGGTGCGGGTGGGTGCCCGGCGCAGCAGCTCGTGCAGGTAGCCGGTGTAGACGACCCGGCCGGCGTCCACCACCACGACGCGCTCGCAGATGGCGCTGATGTCGGCGACGTCGTGGCTGGTGAGCAGCACGGTGGTGCCGCGCTCCCTGACGACCCGGTTGACCAGCTCGTGCACGGCCTCCTTGAGCAGCAGGTCGAGGCCGATGGTGGGCTCGTCGAGCAGCAGCACCCGGGGGGCGTGGAAGAGCGCGGCGGCGACCTCGGCCCGCATCCGCTGGCCGAGGCTGAGGGTGCGGACGGGGCGGTTGGCGATCTCGCCGAGGTCGAGCAGTTCGTCGAAGAGCAGCCGGTTGGCCTCGGCGAGCGCCGGCGGCAGGTCGTGCAGCCGGGCCAGGATCCGGAAGGACTCGGCGACCGGCAGGTCCCACCACAGCTGGGTGCGGTGGCCGAAGACCACGCCGATGGCGCGGGCGTGGGCGTCGCGGTCGGCGCGCGGCTCGCGGCCGTCGACCAGGCAGTGCCCGGAGCCCGGGGTGAGCACGCCGGCGAGGATCTTGATGGTGGTGGACTTGCCGGCGCCGTTGACCCCGAGGTACGCGGTGCGTTCGCCGGCCGGCACGGTGAAGCTGACGCCGTCGAGCGCGCGGACCTCGGTGGTCTCGGCGGCGAACAGGCCGCGCACCGCGCCCCACAGCCCGGGGCGGGTGTCGGCGCGCACCCGGAAGACCTTGGTCAGCTCGTGCGCCTCGATCACGCCTCGGTCGGCGGCTCGGTCGATGGCTCGGTCGATGGCTCGGTCCATGCGTCTGTTCATGCCCTTTCCCGGTGTACGTCGTCGATGGCCCGCCCCAACCGGCGTATCGCGTCGGTGAGTTCGTCGGGTTCGAGGACGAAGGGGGGCGCGAGGCGCAGGGTCTGGCCGCCGGGCATCACCCGCACTCCGAGGTCGAGCGCGCGCCGGAACACCCGGTCGGCGGCGGCCGGGTCGGGGGCCCTGGTGGCCCGGTCGGCGACGAGTTCGACGCCCCACAGCAGCCCGAGGCCGCGGACCTCGCCGACGGCCGGGTGCTCGGCCAGCTCCCCGAGCGCCTCGGCCAGCACGGCGGACAGGTCGCGGACCCGGGCGAGCAGGTCGTCCCGGTGCAGCACGGTGAGGGTGCTCGCGGCGGCGGCCAGGCCGACCGGGTGGCCGCCGAACGTGCTGCTGTGACCGCCGGCGGCCGCCCAGGTCCGTTCGTCGAGCACCTCGGGGGTGCCGGCGAGCACCGCGACCGGGTGCCCGGAGCCGATGCCCTTGGCGAGGGTGACCAGGTCGGGGGTGAGGCCGAACCGCTGCGCGGCCAGGAACTCGCCGGTGCGGCCGCCGCCGGTCAGCACCTCGTCGGCGATCAGCAGCACGCCGTGCTCGGCGCAGGCCCGCCCGACGATCTCCCAGTAGCCGGGCGGCGGCACGATCACCCCGGCGGCCCCCTGCACGGGCTCGGCGAGCAGCGCGGCGACGTCCGGGCGGGCGACGACCTGCCGGACGGTGAGGCGCGCGCAGAGCAGGTCGCAGGAGGGGTAGGTGGCGTCGAAGGGGCAGCGGTAGCAGTAGGCCGGGTAGCCGAGCAGCGAGGCGGCCGGCGGCTCGGTGCCGACGTCCCACTGCACGAGTTCGCGGACGCCGCGGGTCTTGCCGTGGAAGCCGCGGCGCAGCGCGGCGATCCTGCCGCGGCCGGGCGGCGCGGCGGCGTGGGCGGCGCGCAGCGCGGCCTCGACGACCTCGGCGCCGGTGGTGAAGAACCCGAGGGAGCCGAGGTGCGCGGGCAGCAGCCTGGCCAGCGCGCGGGCGGCGTCGAGCCGCACGGGCGTCGGGTTGTCGTGCACGTTGACCAGCCGGGCGGCCTGTTCGGTGACGGCCCGCACCACGGCGGGGTGGCCGTGCCCGAGCGACTGCGTCATGGTGCCGGCGGCCAGGTCCAGGTAGGCGTGCCCGTCCACATCCACGAGCGTGGCGCCCCGCCCGTACGCGAACACCCGCCGCCCGAGCGCGGTCTCCTGACTTGCCGAGGCCGGCAGGAACGCCGCCTCGGCGGCCAACTGGGCCTCGCTGACGGCGCGTTGGGCGGGCGGCAGCGTGGGCTCCTCGTTCGGGCCCGGTGGGGGCGTCACCAGGGGGTGCCCGTCAGTTCGGTGTGGAGGAGGCGGCGTTCGACGGTGCCGGCGGTGGTCGGGTCGGCGGCCGCCTTCCAGCGGCGGACCGCGGCGCGGAGGGTGGCGGTGTCGGCGCGGCGGAGGGCCGCCGTGAAGTGGTGCAGGTCCACGCCCCGGCGGGCGGCCTCCGGGGGCGGTGGCGGCCCGGCCGGCGGGGCGGGTGCGGCCGGTCAGTCGCCGGTCAGGGCGGCGGCCAGCTCGGCGGACGACAGCGGCGCCAGCTCGGCCCGCCGCGCCGCCGTGGCGAGCGTGCGCAGCTCGGTGGCGGCCAGCGCCTCCTCGGGCTGCCCCGCGACGTCGCCGCTCCAGGCGGCGATGGCCGCGGCCGGCAGCGTGCCGAACGCGGCGAGCAGCGCCACCGAGGCGGCGGCCGGGTGGCCGCGCAGGGCGCGGCCCGCCCGGTCGCACCAGCAGGCGAGGCCGGCGCCCGGGCCCGCGGTGGCGCCGGGCAGTAGGCCGAGCAGGATCTCCCAGCAGTCCAGCTGCACTTCGGGCAGCTCGACCGCCAACTCGGCCGGCAGGGGCGCCGGTCGGACGTCGGCGTAGAGCAGCCGGACCAGCCGGTGCGGGGTGCGCTGGACGCGCCAGCAGTCCTCGTGGGCGTGGTCGGCCAGCAACTCCTCGACGGTCACCGGCTCTTCCGACAGGTCGGTGCGCACCATGCCGTCGCCGGCGGCCTCGAAGTGGTAGAGCTCGTCCGGGTGGTGGCCCGCCCGCAGCGGGGCGGCGTGCCGCTCGATCGTGGCGAGCACGGCGTCGCCCCGGTCGAGGAGGGACCGCAGCCGCTCGGCGGACGGCCGGCCCGCGTCCCGCTTGAGCCGCAGCAGTTCCTCGGAGAACGCCTGGACGAGGAAGGGCGTGGTCAGCCGGTAGCTCATGGCGAGCCCGAGGTACGGGAAGACGGCGCAGGAGCGGCAGCCGGGGCGCCGGCCGACCTCCTCGTCGCGGACCCGGATCAGCTCGGGGTCGTCGACGAGCTGGCGGTAGGGCCGGTCCCAGGGCAGCGAGGCGTCCCACTCGTGGTAGCAGGGCAGCAGCACCCGCCCGTCGGGCCCGACGGTCAGGATCCGCTCGTTGGCGGCGCAGGCGGTGTCGGACGCCGGGTCGAGGGTCCGCAGGTGGTGCAGGAACGACAGGCTGACGACGGTGTACGGCTCGTACCGCAACGCGGCGACGCGGCCCGCGAGTTCGGGCATCGGGAGGCTCGTGGCCCGGGCGCTGTCGGCGGCCTGGGTGGCGCGGCCGTTGACGGCGGCGAGCTTGAGCGCCCGGACCGATCCCGGCGGCCGCAGCTCGCGCTGGGCGGCGAAGTAGCTGAACATCGGCGAGAGGTAGACCGGCACCCGGGCGCGCTGCGCGTAGTCGACGATCCGGGGCAGCTCGTCCGCGTTCTGCCCGGAGACCACGCAGATCAGCTTGAGGTTGCCGGCCCCCGCGGCGCCGAGCTCGCGCACCAGCTCCAGAGTGCGGTCGAGCGTGTCGGTGCCGCGGATGCCGTGGTAGCGCTCGGCGTCCAGGGTGTCGAGCGAGACGTTCATCGTGCCGAGCAGCGGCACGATCTCACGGGCCTGGGGCGGGAAGCGGATGGCGTTGGTGGTGAGGTCGACGGTCATGCCGAGCTGGTGCGCGTGCCGCACGGCGACGGTCAGCTCACGGTGCAGGGACGGCTCGCCGCCCGTGATGTCCAGGTAGCCGACGCCGAGTTCGGCCAGCTCGTCGAGGCAGCGGCGCAGCCCGTCGGCGGTGAGTTCCCGGTGGCCGTCGAAGACGGGGTCCTGCCAGACGTTGCAGTAGCCGCAGCGCGCGTTGCAGCGGAAGGTGACGTACAGCCTGGCGTGCCGGAATCGGGTGGTGGTGGTGGCGGCGGTGGCCATACAGGACCTCCCCAGACGAGCGCGGCGGAAGAAACGCGAGGGGGGCGGGGCGGCTCAGCGCGACTCGGCGGTGAGCGCCGTGTGTATCTCGGCGTCGCTGACGTCGTCGGCGATCACCGTCTCCCCCAGTCCGACGGGGAGCACGAAACGTAGCTGCCCGTCACGGATCTTGCGTATCTGGCCGAGGGCCGCGACAGTGGCGGCCGGGTCCACGGGCGCGGGCAGCCCGCCCAGGGTGACGGGCAGGCCGACGGTGGTCAGCAGCGCGCCGATCCGCCCCAGCGTCGCCGGGTCGAGCAGCCCGCGGCGGGCGGCGATCCGGGCGGCGCAGGCCATGCCGAAGGCGACCGCCTCGCCGTGCAGCACCGGGCCGTAGCCGGTGACGGTCTCCACGGCGTGGCCGACGGTGTGGCCGAAGTTGAGCGGCCGGCGCAGGTCGTCCTCGTACGGGTCCTTGGCGATCAGCCGGCACTTCACGGCGCTGGCGCCGTGCACCAGTTCGGCGGTGGCGGCCGGTTCGGCGGCCAGCACCTCGGCGTGCCGGCGCTCGATCAGCTCGAACAGGGCGGGCGAGG
The DNA here is from genome assembly GCF_054783955.1 of Streptomyces mayteni. NCBI lineage: Bacteria > Bacillati > Actinomycetota > Actinomycetes > Kitasatosporales > Streptomycetaceae > Streptomyces > Streptomyces mayteni. The sequence continues at coordinate 7,659 of NZ_BAAGPR010000098.1, forward strand.
CGATGACGCCCTTCTTGATGGCCTCGGCGAGGCCGGCCCGCAGTTCCCTGGCGCTCAGCGTGCTGAGGTAACCGATGTGCGAGACCACGGCCTTGGGCTGGTGGAAGGCGCCGATCAGGTTCTTGGCGGTGGCGTGGTCCACCGCCACCTTGCCGCCGAGCGCGGCGTCCACCTGGGCGAGCAGGGTGGTCGGCACGTTGACGTACGGGAGGCCGCGCATGTAGGCGCTGGCCACCCAGCCGACGGTGTCCATGATCACCCCGCCGCCGACGGCCAGGATCACGTCGCGCCGCGCGAGCCGGGTGCCGGCGAGCCAGTCGAGCAGCCCGGCCGCGGTGGGCAGGCACTTGTTGGCCTCGCCGGCCGGGATGGCGGTCATCGCGACGTCGAGACCGGCGGCCGTGAGCCGGCCGAACAGCCGGCGGGCGTGCAGCGCCGACACGTTCTCGTCGGTGATCAGGGCGACCCGGCGGCCGTCGATCTCGGCGCGTAAGCGACGCGCGGCGGTGGCCTCGTCCTGACAGACGTGGACCGCGTACGTGTCATGCCGGGTCGCCGCGCCGACGATCGGTCCCTCCGGGTCTGCGGGCAGGTCGAGCCGCTCGGATACGCGGACGTACGTAGTCATGTATCCCCCAGACTCAGTGGCCAGGGCCGCCTCATCGCGGTGCCAATTCTCACCTGAGAACGTTCCGGGGGCAACACGGCGTACGGACGGCACGTCAGCTCACGCTGACGACCCGTCAGTTCGCAGGCTGGTCGGGGGCCTCCGTGGGGCCGGCGAGCTCGGCGAGCGACACCGGGAAGGCAAGCGGCCGGGAGGCGGTGCCGCGCAGGTCGGCCTCGGTGGGCGGGCGGCCGTCGAGGGTGGCGGTGAGGCACGCGGCGGCGAATCCGCAGACCCGCCCCTGGCACCAGCCCATGCCGACGCGGGTCAGCATCTTGACGGTCCTGGCGTCCCCGGCGCCGAGTTCGGCGTGCGCGGCGCGCACCGCGGCGTGCGGCACCTCCTCGCACCGGCAGACCAGCGTGTCCTCCGTCAGCCAGCGGTGCCAGCCGGCGGGCACGGGGTGGGCGTCGTGCATCGCGCGGGCGAAGGCCCGGTGGGCGCGAACGGTGGCGCGCAGCAGGCCGGCGGCCTCGGTCGCGGCGGCGGCCGCCGCCCCCGCGATCCGGCCCTCCGCGAGGCTGAGGGCTGCCCCGCCGACGCCGGTGGCCTCGCCGGCCACGAAGACCCCTGGCACGTCGGTCAGCTGCCGCTCGTCGACGGCCGCCACCAGGGAGCCGTCGACGTCCACCCGGGTGGCGACGCCGAGTTGCAGCGGGAGTTCGAGCGCCGGGGTGAAGCCCCAGCCGAGCGCCACGAGGTCGACCTCGACCTCCCGCGGTCGCGGCCGCGGCACGCCGTCCCCGTCGAGGACGGCCCGCCGGACGGCGCGCACCCGGTCCTCGCCGAGGATCTCGGCGACAACGGTGCGGGTGCGGTACGGGATGCGGTGCCTGGCGAGCGCGGCGGCGTACCCGGCGGCCTCGGCGAGCTTGCCCGGCACCGGCAGCACGGCGGGCGCGTGCCGCGCCCAGCGGAGCGGCGAGTTGGCCTCCCAGACGCCGACGACGCGGGCCCCGGCACGGGCGAGACCGATGGCCACCGGCAGCAGGAACGGCCCGGTGCCGGCGACAACGATACGGCGGCCGGCGACGGTGCGGTGCCCCTTGAGCAGCGCCTGCGCACCGCCGGCCGCCACCACCCCGGGCAACGTCCAGCCGGGGACCGGCAACTGCCGGTCGGCTCCGCCGGGGCACAGCACGACGCTCCCGGCCGTGACCGGGCCTGGCAACGGCTCGACGCCGTCGTGCACGGGGGTGGTCTCCAGCCGGAAGCCGCCGTCGTCCTCCCTGGTCACCAGCCAGACCTGCTGGCCGGGCCGGTAGTCGACCCGGCCGGCGTCCACCAGGGCCCGCAACCGACGCCACCAACCGCCGTACGCCCCACCGGGTTCGGCGTCCGCCGCGTGCCGCCAGTACTGCCCACCGGGCCGCTCCCCCGCGTCCAGCAACACCACGGAAGCGCCCCGCTCCCCCGCCACCACCGCCGCCCCCAACCCGGCCGGCCCGGCCCCCACCACGACCACGCCGCGCGGCGACCCGACGACGGCCGTGGCCTGTGGCCCCGTAACCTGCGGCGCTTGAGCGGCACGCGCGCCGGGCGCCGCGCCAGCGGCGCCCGGCCGCCTCGCCTCCGGCACCGATGCGTCCGGCCGCTGCGGCGGCCCACCCGCCGCGGGCGAACCATGCCCGGAGGGCCACTCCCGCGCGGCAGCGCCGCCCGCCGCAGGCGGCTCGGCGGCAGCCGGCTCCGCCGCAGCCGAGGCCGAAGGCCCGGCCGCACCGGACCACGCCTCCGGCGCCAACACGTCCGGCCGCTCCGACGTCCCCGGTGCGGCAGCGCCCCGTGCCGGTCCGGCGCCGGCCGGCTCCGCCGCAGAAGGGGCCGGGGGCTCAGCCCCAGCAGCCTGCGCCACAGGCGCGGCGACAGGCTCCGCCGCAGGCCCGGGCACCACGGACTGCGCCTCCGGCGCCGGCGCGGCAGCCGCAGGCGAGCCATCCGCAGAAAGCCGCCGCCGCGACACCGACGCGGCAACGCCGTGCGCCGGCCCGGCGCCCGCCGCAGACGAAACCGAAGGCCCGTCCGCACCGGACCACGCCTCCGGCGCCAACACACCCGCCCCAGGCGGCTCCACGCCGACCGGCGACACCGGGCGGGACACCGCCACGCCCGCCGCAGGCGAACTGGCGGTAGCGCCGCCCGCCGCAGCCGAGGCCGAAGGCCCGGCCGCACCGGACCACGCCTCCGGCGCCAACGCGCCCGCCGCAGGCGGCTCCCCGCCGCCCGGCGGTACCGGGCGGAACGCCGCCGGGACGCCGTGGCCGGGTGTCGGTGCGGCGACCGGGCTCGCCGCAGGCGAGATCCGCATGCCGTCCCGCACAGGGACCACGCAGGCGCGTTGTGGTGGGGTGTCGTCGATGGTGACGAGGCAGTCGTGGCAGGAGCCGATGCCGCAGAAGAGGCCGCGGGGGCGGGCGTGGAGCCGTGTGGTGCGCCAGGCGGGGATGTCGTGGGCGAGGAGGGCGGCGGCCACGGACTGGCCGGGGTGGGCGGGGAGTTCGCGGTCCTCGAAGAAGATCCTCACGCGGCGTGCTCCCAGCGTTCGGGCGCGAAGGGCGCCAGGTCCAGGGTGGGGTCGGCCCCGGTGAGGGCCTGGGCGAGCAGGTGGCCGGTGCCGGCGGAGAGGCCGATGCCGGCGCCCTCGTGGCCGCAGGCGTGCCAGAGGCCCGGCAGCCGGGGGTCGGGGCCGATGACCGGGAGGTGGTCGGGGCAGTAGGGGCGGAAGCCGTGGTAGGCGCGCATGGCGCGGACGCCGGCCAGAGCCGGGAAGAGGCCGACCGCGCCGCGCGCCAGCAGGGCGAGCGCCTCGCGCGAGGGGCGGCGGTCGAAGCCGACCCGCTCCCGGGTCGAGCCGATCAGCACCGTGCCGGCCGGAGTGCCCTCGACGACCGGTGAGGACTGGAGGGCGGCGTCCGAACTGCCCACGTCCCCCACGTACTCGGCGGCGTACACCTTGTGCCGGATGGCGAGCGGCGGCAGCGGCTCGGTGACGAGCACGAAGCCGCGCCTGGGCAGCACCGGGACGTGGACGCCGGCCAGCGCGGCGACGTCGCCCGCCCAGGTGCCGGCGGCGTTGACGACGGCGGGCGCGTCCACCCGCCCGGCCGGGGTGGTGACGCCGAGCACCCGGCCGCGCGCCCGGCGGATCTCGGTGACCGGGGCGTCGGTCACCACGCGGGCGCCGGCCGCGCGGGCCAGCCGCAGCAGGTGGGCGACCAGCAGTACCGGCTGCACCTGCGCGTCCTCCGGGTAGGCGGCGCCCCCGGCCAGCCCGGGGCGCAACAGCGGCTCGACGGAGGCGAGTTCGGACGGGCCGAGGTCGTCCACCCGGACGCCGGCGGCCCGTTGGCGGTCGGCGAGGGCGCGGAGCGCGGCCAGCGAGCCGTCGCTGGCGGCGACCACCACGCCGCCCTTGGACTCGAACTCCCAGTGGTGGCCGTGCTCGGCCAGCTCCTCGCGCCACACCCGCTGGGAGTGGCGGGCGAGGTCGAGTTCGGGGCCGGTGTCCTTGTCGGAGACCAGCACGTTGCCCTCGCCCGCGCTGGAGGTGCCGCCGCCGATCGGGCCGCGGTCGACGACGGTCACCCGCAGGCCGGCCCGGGCGGCGAAGTAGGCCGTGGCGGCGCCGACGGCGCCGGCCCCGACGACCACCACGTCACAGGAACCGGTGTCCTTCATGTGCCGCGGGCCCATTTCCCGCGGACGTGGCCGATGTGGCGCTCCATCAGGGACTGGGCGCCGGCCGCGTCGCCCGCCTCGATCAGGTCGAGCAGTTGGTGGTGTTCGACCGCCGACTCCTCGAGACGGCCGGACTCGAGCAGCGGGGTGAGCCCCAACAGCCGGGTGCGGGAGCGCAGTTCGGAGACGATGGTGGACAGCTGGCTGTTGCCGGCGTAGGCCAGCAGCGCCAGGTGGAAGACGCGGTCGGCGTTGATGTAGGCGACGAGGTCCTCGGCGTTGACGGCGGCCACGATGGCCTGGGCGAGTTCGCGCAGCCGGGGGAAGTCGGCGCGCGGGATCACCGGCACCACGTCCCGGATCGTGGGGGGTTCGAGGAGGAGCCGGACGTGGGTGACCTCGTCCAGCTCCTCGTCGGGCACCACGCGGACCCGGTAGCCCTTGTTGGGCAGCGCCTCCACCATGCCCTCGCGGACGAGGTCGAGCATCGCCTCCCGCACCGGCGTGGCCGAGATGCCGAACATCGTGCCGAGCGTCGGCGCGGAGTAGACCGCGCCCGGCTTCATCTCTCCCGAGATCACGGCGGCGCGCAGCGCGTCGGCCACCATCTCGCGCAGTCGCTCGCGCTTGTTCAGTGGTTGCAGGCCGGCGATGGGCGCCGTTTCCATCATTCTCCTAGCTCGGGGACCATCGGCTTCAGCCGGGTCTGGTAACTTGACTCCCACCTCGGGAGAGGTCGGTTCGGGCTGGACCGCAACCTATCGGGTTGGAAGCCCCCCGCCTGTGGGTGGGGGAGCGGAGTCACGTCTCGCTCCTCAGGAACGAGCCCTGTGGCCTCGGAGCGATCGCTCCGAGGCCAAAATACTCACCGCCGCCCCTACATGACGAAGCCCGCGGGGAACGGATCGGTCGGGTCCAGAAGGTACTGGGCGGTGGCGGTGATCCAGGCGCGGCCTGTGATGGTCGGGACCACGGCCGGGCGACCGGCGACCGTGGTCTCCGCCACCAGCCGGCCGGTGAACCGGGTACCGATGAAGGACTCGTTGACGAACTCGGTGTCGAGCGGCAGTTCGCCGCGGGCGTGCAGCTGGGCCATCCGGGCGCTGGTGCCGGTGCCGCAGGGTGAGCGGTCGAACCAGCCGGGGTGGATGGCCATGGCGTGCCTGGAGTGCCGGGCGGTGGAGCCCGGGGCCTCCAGGTAGACGTGGTGGCAGCCGGTGATGTCGGGGCGCTCCGGGTGGGTGGGCGGCTCCTCGGCGTTGATGGCGGCCATCAGGTCGAGCGCGGTGTCGATCATCCGCCCGCCGGCGGCCCGTTCGAAGGGGATGCCGAGGTCGTCGAGGCGGGTGACGGCGTAGAAGTTGCCGCCGAAGGCCAGGTCGTAGCGGACCTGGCCGAGGCCGGGCACGGTCACGACCCGGTCGAGGGCGACGGCGAACGAGGGCACGTTGCGGATGGTGACCGCGGTGGCGGCGCCGTCCGCCACCGCGACCTCGGCGACGACCAGTCCTGCCGGGGTGTCGAGGCGCACGGTGGTGACCGGCTCCGTGACCGGCACCATGCCGGTCTCGACCAGCACGGTGGCCACGCCGATGGTGCCGTGCCCGCACATCGGCAGCACGCCGCTGACCTCGATGAACAGCACGCCCATGTCGGCGTCCTGCCGGGTGGGCGGCTGGAGGATCGCGCCGCTCATCGCGGCGTGGCCGCGCGGCTCGTGCATCAGCAGGGTGCGCAGCTCGTCCTGGTGCTCGATGAACCAGGTGCGCCGCTCGGCCATGGTGGCGCCGGGGAGCACGCCGACGCCGCCGGTGACGACGCGGGTCGGCATGCCCTCGGTGTGCGAGTCGACGGCGTGCAGGACGCGCCTGCTCCTCACCGGTGCCCCTCGGCGAGCAGCGCCTCGGTGACGCGGGTGATGGTGGCCACGTCCTCGGCGGGCAGCGGGGAGCGCGGTGGGCGGCAGGCGCCGCCGGTGCGTCCCGCCACGTCCATGGCGATCTTGATGGCCTGCACGAACTCGGTCTTGGAGTCCCAGCGCAGCAGCGGGTGCAGCGCCCGGTAGAGCGGCAGCGCCTTGGCCGGGTCGCCGGAGGTGGCGAGGCGGTAGAGCTCGACGGTGCTGGCGGGCAGGGCGTTGGTGACGCCGGCGATCCAGCCGACGGCGCCGGCGATGCCGAGTTCGAGGACGACGTCGTCGGAGCCGATCAGCAGGTCGAGCTCGGGGGCCAGCTCGCGCAGCTCGTAGGCGCGCCGCACGTCGCCGGTGAACTCCTTGACGGCGACGATCAGTTCCTCCTCGTGGAGGCGGGCGAGCAGTCGGGGGGTGAGGTCGACCTTGGTGTCGATGGGGTTGTTGTACGCGACGACGGGCAGGCCGACGGCCGCCACCTCGCGGTAGTGGTGGACGACGGTCTCCTCGTCGGCGCGGTAGGAGTTGGGCGGCAGCAGCAGCACGGAGTCGGCGCCGGCGGACGCCGCGGCCTCGGCCCAGCGGGCCGACTCCAGGGCGCCGTAGGCGGCGACGCCCGGCATCACGCGGAAGCCCTCGGGGGCGGCCGCGACGGCGGTGGCCACCACGGCGGCGCGCTCGGCGTCGCTGAGGGTCTGGTACTCGCCGAGCGAGCCGTTGGGGCAGACGCCGTCGCAGCCGTTGGCCGCGAGGAAGCCGATGTGCTCGGCGTACGCGTCGTGGTCGACGTCACCGGCCGCGGTGAACGGGAGGGCGGCGGCGACGTGTACGCCGCGCCATGCCTCACGCGGGGTGGTGCGCATGGGTCTCCTGTCGGGTTGGGGAGCCTTCACTCAAGGGTGGCTCAGTACAATGTCACATGTCAAAAGTGGTCCGGAAAGTGGGCCGTTGGGGCGCCGCGGCGCCCCAACGCACCCTCACAGCAGGTCGCGCGTCCACTCCTCGACGCCGCCGGCCGTGATCGGCAACGCGTCGGACAGCACCTCGGCGCCGTCCTCGGTGACCAGCAGGTCGTCCTCCAACCGGACGCCGATGCCCCGCAGTTCGGGCGGCAGCGTCAGGTCGTGCCGGTGGAAGTACAGGCCGGGCTCGACGGTCAGCACCATGCCGGGGGCCAACGCCGCGCCCTGGTAGGCGTCGTAGCCGGAGCGGGCGCAGTCGTGCACGTCGAGCCCGAGGTGGTGGCCGATGCCGCAGACCAGGTAGCGGCGGTGTTGCTGGCCGGTGGGCGACAGCGCCTCGTCGACGGAGACCGGCAGCAGCCCCCAGTCGTCCAGGCCGTGGGCGATGACCTCCATCGCGGCGTAGTGGAAGTCGCCGTAGGTGCGGCCCGGCGCCACCTGGGCGAGCCCGGCCCGGTGCGCGGCCTCGACCAGGTCGTGCACCCGGCGCTGGGTTTCGCTGAACCGCCCGTCGGGCGGCACGGTCCTGGTGACGTCCGCCGTGTAGAGCGACCTGGTCTCCACGCCCATGTCGAGCAGCAGCGGCTGGTCGGGCAGCACCGGGCCGTCGCAGCGCGTCCAGTGCAGCGTCGCGGCGTGCGGTCCCGAGCCGACGATGCTGGCGTAGCCGGGGCCGTTGCCGAAGGTGCGGGCGTGCCGGTCGAAGGTGCCCTGGAGCCAGCGCTCGCCGCCGGCGGCGATCGCGGTGGGGATCTCGGCGACCACGGCGGCGAAGCCGGTGACGGTGTGGTCCACGGCCTGCCGCAGCTGCTCGACCTCCCAGTCGTCCTTGATCATGCGCAGGTCGGAGAGCGCGGTGGCGAGCCCCGGGTCGGCCTTGAGGCCGTGCCGGCGGGCGAGTTCGGGGTCGGTGCCCGGGGTGGCGGCGGCGCCGGTTCGCCCGGCGAGCGCGGCGTCGAGGTCGGCGAGCGGCCGGGCCTCGATGCCGAGCGCCGCGGCCCAGTCGGCGACGCCTGGCGCCGGCCCGACCCAGAGCTCGCCGTGGGCGGCGTTGGCGAAGAAGTCGGTCTCGCCCGGGCGGGCCGGGGGTGGCAGGTAGAGGGTGGCGGCGTGGTCGGCGGGGTCGCCGGCGCCGCCGTCGAGGACCAGGACGGCGTTCTCCACGGCGCAGCCGGTCAGCCAGACGAAGTCGCTGTCGGCGCGGAAGTCGTAGTCGACGTCGTTGCTGCGGACCGGGGCGCGGCCGGCCCCCGCGACCACGGTGCCGGGGCCGGTGCGCGCCAACAGCCGGGCGCGGTGGGCGGCGGCCGGCTCGGCGGCGCCGGCCGGCAGCGGCACGGGGGTGTCGACGTCGGCCCAGCCGCCGCCGACGGTGGCGGTGAAGGCGGGTACCTCGGCGAGCCGGGGTGGCCTGGCGCCGGCGTACGGGGGCCTGTCGGTGGTCATCGCCGTTCTCCTCCTCTGTCACGCACCAGCTCGCGCAGCCGGGTGAGGACCCGGCCGGACGCGAGACCGTCGTGCTCGTGTTCGTTGGTGATCCAGACCTGAGCGTTGCCGACCCGGGCGGCGGTGGCCAGTTGGAGGCCGGCGTCGACGAACATGTCGTCGTGGTAGACGGCGGCGGCCAGCGGCACCTCGTTGGCGGCCAGCCGGTCCAGATCGTAGAGCGGCGGCCAGTCGGTGCGGGCGGCCAGCGCCTCGCAGGCGGCGTGGAACGGCCGCAGGGCCCTGATCTCGGTGGTCATCCAGGGGTAGGCCATCTCGCCGGTGAAGAACAGCGGCCTGGCGTCCGGGGCGAACTCGGGGTGGTTGGCGCGCTCGCGCTGGGCCGCCCAGCCGGTGGGCGCGTCCGCGCCCTGGCCGTAGATGGACTCCTGGAGGGTCCAGAACAGCGGGCTGCCGGCGCTCGACGTCCTGGTCATGACCTGTTCGAGGAACGTGTCGGAGAGCCGGCCAGGCGTGGCGAAGGCGTCCTCCAGCAGCCAGTGCAGCCGGTCGATGCCGGGCTTCATGCCGAAGTCGTTGCCGAGCGTCTGGAAGCGGTGGACGGTGAGCCGGTCGCCGTCGGGCAGCCGCACGTCGTCCGCGGCGAGCCGGTCGGCGACGGCCGCGGCGAGGTCCGCGTCGCCCGGGTGGCGCCGGTAGAACTCGCGGTTCCTGGCGGCCACCCGGGGATAGGTGCGGCGGTAGACCTCGGCCGGTTCTGGCGGCAGTCCCGGCAGGCCGCCGGTGACGTAGCAGGCGGTCAGCGCCTCGGGGGCGCGGGAGAGGTAGGTGAGGGTGACGAAGCCGCCGTAGCTCTGGCCGAGGGTGGCCCAGCGGCGGCCGCCGTAGACGGTGCGCCGCAGGTGTTCTGCGTCGTCGACGATCGCGTCGGCCCTGAAGTGCGCGAGGTGCGCGGCGCCGGCCGCGCCGGAGCCGAGGGCGGTGAGCACGGCGCCGTCGACCGGGCTCGACCGGCCGGTGCCGCGCTGGTCGAGCAGCACCACCCGGTAGTGGGCCAGCGCCTCGCCGAGCCATCCCGACCGGTCGAGGGGGCGGGGCGAGCGACCGCCGGGACCGCCCTGGAGGTACAGCAGCAGCGGCAGTTCCTCGTGGCGCCGCTCGGGGTCCACCACCTCGCGGGCGAAGACCTCCACGGTGCGCTCGTCGGGCGCCGACCAGTCGAGCGGGGCGGTGACGCGGTGTTCGGTGATCCACAGCCCGCCGAGGGGGTAGCCGGGGTCGGGGCAGGGTTCGGGGCCGGTCGTCATGCGGTGGCCTCTCGCTCGCGTTGGCGGGCCCGCCTGGCGGCCTCCCATTCGGGGCGGATCCGGGGGACGGCGGCGAGCAGGGTGCGGGTGTACTCGTGCCGGGGGGCGCCGAACACGGCGTCCCGGTCGCCGCTCTCCACCACGGTGCCCTGGTGCATCACGGCGACGCGGTCGGCGAGTTGGCGGACCACAGCGAGGTCGTGGGCGATGAACAGGTAGCTGAGCCCCTCCTCGCGTTGCAGCCGGCGCAGCAGGTTGATGACCTGGGCCTGGACGGAGACGTCGAGCGCGGACACCGCCTCGTCGCAGATCACCACCTTCGGGCTGACGGCCAACGCGCGGGCGATGCCGATGCGTTGGGCCTGTCCGCCGGAGAACTGCGCGGGGTACCTGGTGCTGTGGTCGGGGTCGAGGCCGACGCGCTCCAGCAGGCCGCGGGTGAACGCGCGGGCGCCGCCCGGCACTTCGCGGCCCTGGTAGGTGAGGGGCGCGGTGACGATGCGCTCCACGGTGTGCCGGGGGTTGAGCGAGGAGTAGGGGTCCTGGAAGACCACCTGGACGCCGGAGCGGAAGCGGTGCAGGGCGGCGCCGGTGCGGTGGGTGACGTCCTCGCCCTCGAACTCCACGGTGCCCGCGCTGGTGTCGAGCAGCCGGGCGACCAGCCGGGCGGTGGTGGACTTGCCTGAGCCCGACTCGCCGACCAGGGCCAGGGTCTCGCCCGGGTGGAGGTCCAGGTCGACGCCGTCGACGGCGCGCAGCACCGGCCGGCGGCCGAAGGGGCCCGTGCGGCCGCGGAGGGTGAACTCCCTGACCAGGCCGCGGGCGGTGAGCAGGGGTGCGGTGTCGGTCATCGTTCGCCCTCCCGCGGGGTGTCGGGCGCCGCCGCCCGGACGGTGCGCAGCTCGCCGACCTCGTCGTCGAGCCGGGGCACGGCGTCCAGCAGGGCGCGGGTGTAGGGGTGCTGGGGGTCGGAGAACAGCCGGGCCACCGGGGCGTGTTCGACGCACCGGCCGGCGCGCATCACCACCACGTCGTCGACCATCTCGCTGACCACGGCCAGGTCGTGGGTGATCAGCACGAGCCCGGTGCCGGTGTCGCGCTGGATCTCCTTGAGCAGCGCGAGGATCTGGGCCTGGACGGTGACGTCGAGCGCGGTGGTGGGCTCGTCGGCGATCAGCAGGTCGGGCTCGGTGGAGAGCGCGATGGCGATCATGACGCGCTGCCGCATGCCGCCGGAGAACTGGTGCGGGTAGTGGCCGGCGCGGCGGGCGGCGTCGGGGATGTGGACGCGTTCCATGGCCTCGACGGCGACCCGGCGGGCCTCGCGGCGGGTGGCCTTGGGGCGGTGGGCGCGGTAGGCCTCCTCGATCTGGAAGCCGACGGCGTAGTAGGGGTTGAGGGAGGAGAGCGGGTCCTGGAAGACCATGGCGATCCGGTCGCCGCGGATGGCGCGCATCCGGCGGTCGGGCAGTCCCGCGATGTCCTCGCCGGCCAGCCGGATCCGGCCGGCGAGCCCGGCGCCTCTCGGGAGGAGGCCCATGACGGCCAGGCTGGTCATGGACTTGCCCGAGCCGGACTCGCCGACGATGCCGAGCGAGCCGCCGGGCGGCAGGGCGAAGCCGAGTTCGCTGACCACCTCGGCGCTGCCGCCGCCCGGGGTGGGGAAGCTGATGGTGAGGTCGTTGACCTCGAGCAGGGGGGTGGTCATGCGACGGTCAGCCTCACCCTCGGGTCGAGCGCCGTGTAGACGAGGTCGACGACGATGTTGCCGACGACGACGAAGGCGGCGGCCAGCAGGGTGACGCCCATGATCACCGGTTGGTCGTTGCGGCCGATGGCGTCGGCGGTCATCTTGCCGACGCCGTTGATCCCGAAGACCTTCTCGGTGATCAGGGCGCCGCCGAGCAGCCCGGCGAAGTCCATGCCGAAGATGGTGGCGACCGGGGTGAGGGCGGGGCGCAGCGCGTGCCGGCGGATCACCTGCCCGCGGGGCAGTCCCTTGGCGCGCGCGGTGCGCACGAAGTTCTCCTCCAGGGTGTCGATGACGTTGGCCCGGGTGAGCCTGGCGTAGACGGAGGCGTAGGCGAAGGCCAGCACGATCCACGGCATCAGGTAGCTCTGGAACCAGAGCGCCGGGTCGTCGGCGAGGGTGACGGCCTGGGGGAACGGCAGCCATTCGAGCTCGACCACCAGCACGTACTGGAGCACCAGCGCGAACACGTAGTTGGGGATGGAGAGGCCGGAGAGGGCGATCACCATGGCGCCGCGGTCCCACCAGGTGCCCTGCCTGAGGGCGCCGATCAGGCCGCCGGCGACGCCGGCGAGCAGCCACAGCACGGCGGCGCCTACGGCGACGGTCACGGTGACGGGCAGCCGCTCGGTGATCATCTCCCAGACGGGCTGGCTGGACTGGAAGGAGTAGCCGAGGCAGGGCGCGGCGCACTCCACGGCGCCCTCGCCTGTGCCGTAGGTGCGGCCGGCGAAGAGCCCGCCGAGGAAGGTGGTGAACTGGGTGAACAGCGGCTCGTCGAGACCGAGGTTGGTGCGGATGCGGTCGATGAGTTCTGGGTTGCAGTTCTTGCCGCAGATCTGCACGGCGGGGTCGGGCGAGAGGACGAAGAAGACGGTGAAGGTGAACAGGCAGACCAGCGCCAGGATCAGGACGACCCCGGAGAGCCTGGCGAGGAGGTAGCGGACCATCAGCGGAGCCCTCCCGGGTCGAGGAAGGCGCGCAGCCGGTCGCCGAGGACGGTGAAGGAGAGCACCAGGAGGAAGAGGAAGGCGCCGGGGATGGCGAAGTAGGTGGGCACCACGGAGTACCAGTTCACGGAGGAGGCGATCATCTGCCCCCAGGAGGGGGTGGGCGGGACGACGCCGACGCCGAGGAAGGAGAGGCCGGCCTCGGTGCCGATGTAGCCGGGGATGGCCAGCGTGGTGAGCACGATGATGGTGGAGCGGAGGTTGGGCAGGATCTCGCGGAAGACGATGGTGGCGCTGCCGGCGCCCGAGGCGCGGGCGGCCTCCACGAACTCGCGCTGGGCGAGCGACATGGTCTGGCCGCGCACGACGCGGGCCAGGTAGGGCCAGCCGAACAGCGAGATGACGACGACGAGCATCAGGGACCGGTTGCCGGCGGGCAGCGCCGAGAGGATGGCGATCATGAAGATCAGCGCGGGGAACGCCATCAGGAAGTCCATGACGCGGGAGATGGCCCAGTCGACGCGGCCGCCGAAGTAGCCGGCGAGCATGCCGAGTACGACGCCGAGCAGGGTGGTCAGGGCGGTGGCGGAGACGGCGATCAGCATGGAGACGCGGGCGCCGTACACGATGCGGGCGAAGATGTCGCGGCCGCTGCCCGGTTCGACGCCGAACCAGTGTTCCGCGCCGGCGCCGCCCCAGCCGCCGAGCGGGACGCCGGCGAGGTTGGGGTCGATGGCCTGCTGGTCGAACTCGTAGGGGCCCCAGCCGCTGAGTCTGACGATCAGCGGAGCGAACAGGGCCATCAGCACGATCAGCAGGATGTAGCCGCCGGCGAGGGCGGCTCCGGGGTCGCGGAGGAGGGCGCGCAGCGAGCGGCCGCCGGGCGCGCCGCCGGCCGTGGCCGGCGGCGCGCTCTGCTCCACGACCTCCAACTCGGTGGAGGGAACGGTCATCTCAGCCCCGCTCTGGGTCCCGGAGGCCGACGAGGACGAAGTCGATGCCACCGCTGGCCGAGCCGGGGTTGGCGTAGATGCCGGTGATGTTCTCGCCTGGCAGGGTGATCCCGGACTCCACGGCGAGCGGCACGACCGGGACGAGCTCCATGATCTCCTCGTCGAGCAGGCCCCACTGCTCGTTGGCCGCGTCCAGGTCGGTCATGGCGCGGATCTCGTCGATCCGCGCGTTGATGTTCTCGTCGTTGATCTGGGCGAGGTTGGTGTTGCCGACCTCGGTGATGACGCGGCCGTCGAAGAGCGGCGGCAGGAAGGTGCTCGAGGAGGACACCCAGTCGGGGCACCAGCCGGTGATGGCGGCGTCGTGCTGGAGGGCCGGGGTGCCGATGGTCTCGTAGTAGGAGGAGACGTCGATGACGTTGAGCTCGACGTTGATGCCGAGGGGTTCGAGTGACTGCTGGATGGCCTCGGCCTGGGCCTGCATCTTGGGCTGCGAGCGGATGTCGAGGGTGAGGTCGAAGCCGTCGGCGTAGCCGGCCTCTTCGAGCAGGGCCCTGGCGGCCTCCGGGTCACCCCGGTGCTCCTCGCTCGGGTAGAGGTCGTAGTCGCGGTAGCCGGCCACGGTCCCGGGCAGGATGGTGGTGGAGATGTCGGCGAACTGGGTGCCGCCGCTGGCGTTCTGCACGGCCGCGCGGTCGATGGCGAGGTTGATGGCCTGCCGTACCCGGACGTCGTTCAGCGGTTCCTTGGTGGTGTTGAGGCCCATGTAGGTCTGGCAGATGCCCTCCATCCGCATCAGCCGCTCCTGGAGTTGGGGCGTCTGGACCCGGGGCAGGGTGGCGGGCTGGATGGTGAGGGAGATGGCGTTGGCGTCGTCGCCCTGGCCGGCGAGCAGCCGCTCGTCGATGGTGGCCGGGTCGAGGCCGATGACGAACTCCCAGTTGTCGGGGTACGCCTCGCGGACGTCGTCGGTCTCGGGGTCCCACTCCTCGTTGCGGACCAGCCGGATGGAGCTGCCCGGGGTGTAGGAGTCGAGCCGGTAGGGACCCGAGGCGATGATCTCGTCGATGAACTCGTCGCCGGCGCCGGTGCCTTCGGGGAAGGGCACGAAGCTGTTCTGGGCGACGACCGAGCCGAACTCGGGGTACGGCTCCTTCAGATGGAAGACGATGGTGCGCTCGTCCGGGGTCTCGATGGTCTCCAGCGGTCCCGAGCGGTAGGGGCCCTCGTAGCCCTCGGGCGCGTCGATGACCTGCCGGGCGTAGGGCGAGCCGATGCCGAGCTCCGGGTCCCAGGCACGGGATATGCCGAACTTGACGTCGGCCGAGGTGATGGGGCTGCCGTCCTGGAAGCGCACGCCCTCCTTGAGGGTGAAGGTCCAGGTGAGGCCGTCCTCCGAGGGGGTGCCCAGGTCGGTGGCGAGGTCGGGGACGATGACCGACGGGTCGTCCGCGTTGCCCGGGGCCGGGGTGGTCAGGGTGCGGTAGACCAGCCGGTAGAAGTTGTTGACGCCGCCGTCGAAGCCGCGGGCCGGGTCCAGGTAGGAGAAGTCGGCGTTCTGCAGCACGTAGACGGTGCCGCCGCTCTCCGGGGTGTCCGTGTAGGAGACGCCTCCGTTCTGGCCGGAGTCGTCGGAGGATCCTGGACCCCCGTTGGAACAGGCGCCTAGCGCGAGCACGGCGGCGGCGATGGTCGCCACCCTTGCGAGGACGGTTCTCTTCACTCGGTTTCCTTTCGCATGCCGCTGGTGCCGGGGCTGTTCCAGGGGGCGCGACGGATGGGCAGAACAGAGGGGAGGTCGGGGTGGAGACATGACGGAGGGTGACCTGGGCGGCCTGTAGTGGGTGACATTGTACTGTCACAGTCTATTTCTGCACCGGGTCGTGCGGGAAACTTTCGCGTTACGGACGACCGCCCACCCCGACGTGACACCATGGGCAACCGAACTGCGGCATCCGGCAGTTCGGCGAAGACATGAGACCGAGCATCACTGACGGTTCGGAGGGGAGCTTCCGTGGGCGGTCCGAGCAGCGGCGCCAGCAAGGGCATCGAGAAGGTCGAGGTCATGGCGAGGTGGGATCCGGCACCGATCGGCGCCCCGTCCCACGACGTGGACATCATCGGCGCGACGTACCGGGCGAGCGACCCCCACGGCCAACCGACCTATCTGGTGCACTTCGACAGCCGCTCCCCCGACGGCACCATCACCCTCAGCCGGGACAGCCGCACCGGCCAGGGCTTCGGCTACGACGAGGTGATGGTCCTCGAACTGGAGCGGCTGGCCCCCGAGTTCGTCCGGGTGGTGGTGGGCGTCGCCATCCAGCAGCGCCCCGGCCGGGTCACCTTCGCCGACATCGCCGGCAACGGCTACCGGGTCGTCGAGGGCTACACCAAGCTGGCGGAGGGCGACTTCGGCGCCGTCGCGGACGCCACCGCGGCCACCGTAGCCGAGTTCACCAGGGACGAGCGGGGCGAGTGGTCGTTCCGTCTCGCGCTGCGCGGCTTCGACACCGACCCGGAGGCCTTCACCCGGCTGATGGGGTCACCGGAATCCGCCGGCTGAATCGACGCCCGAATCGCCGCCGGCCCCGCCGCCGCTGTTCAAAGAATGGGGGCGGAAAAAGAAAAGCGATGGCCATGGCTCCGCGCTTTCCGCCACATATTCCGGCGGCGTTTCCCTTGGATTCTCGTTAACCGCGATTTCACGGAACTCCCGCTTTTCCACGGGGTGTCGAGGGTGCTATCCCTGAAGGGTCATCACCCCCACCTTTGGAGAAGTGGCATCCTCATGCGTTCGCCAAAGATCCTGTTCGCGGCGTTGCTGGCCATGCTGGCCACGCTCGCGATCACCCCCACGGCCCAGGCCGCGGACGGTAGGTACGTCGCCCTCGGCGACTCGTACACCACCGCGCCGGGCACCAGAACCTACGACGACCCGAACGACGCCTGCCGGCGCGGGCCGCTGACCTATACACGGCTCTGGGCGGCCGCCCATCCGAACGTGAGTTTCGTCGAGGCGGCGTGCTCCGGCGCGACCACCGCCGACATTCTCAGCTCGCAGATAGGCGCGCTGACCCAGGACACCACCCTGGTCACGCTCCAGGTCGGCGGAAACGACGTCGGATTCGTCGACGTCATCACCAACTGCATCCTGACGATCGACGACCAGGACTGCCTGGACGGCGTCGCGCTGGCCCAGCAGGCGGCGCACGCCTACCTGTCGCCCGCGCTCACCCAGACGTACGCGGCGGTGCGGGCGGCGGCGCCCAACGCCCGGGTGGTCGTGGTCGGTTACCCGCGGCTCTACACCATCCAGGGCAGCTGCGGCATCTTCGGTCTCAGCGACCGGGAGCGCACCGCGCTCAACGGCGCGGCCGACACCCTGGCCGACATCATGGCGGCGCGCTCCGCCGAGGCGGGCTTCACCTTCCTCGACGCGCGCCCGGTGTTCGACCCGCACACCCTCTGCTCGGGCAACAGCACCTGGGTGACCAGCCTGGAGTGGGACAAGATCAACGAGTCCTACCATCCCAACGTGGCCGGGCACCGCGACGGTTACCTCGCCGCGCTCACCGGAATCGTCGGCTGACCTCGGACCGCGCCGTTTCCCAGGGGGGCGTCCGCCGAAGGCGGGCGCCCCCTCGCCGCCGCCCCTATCCACCCTCCTCCCCCACCAGCAACTGGGAGGCGGCCAGCTCCCGGTAGAGCACGTCGGAGGCGACCAGCTCCCGGTGGCTGCCCACGGCCCGCACCCGGCCGTGTTCAAGCACCACGATCCGGTCCGCCTCGGTGACCGTGGACAGCCGGTGGGCGATCAGGAGGACGGTGCAGCGCCGCGACGCGGAGTCCACCGCGTCCCGGAGCGCCTGTTCGTTACGCGCGTCGAGCTGCGCGGTCGCCTCGTCGAGCAGCAGCACCTCGGGCCGGCGCAGCAGCGCCCTGGCGATGGCCAGCCGCTGCCGCTCGCCGCCGGAGAGGGCGACGCCCCGGGTGCCGACCGGCGTGCGCAGCCCCTCGGGGAGCCTGGCGACCAGCCCGTCGAGCCGGGTCAGCCGCAGCGCCTCCGCGATGTCCTCGGCGGAGGCGTCGGGTTGGGCGTAGCGCAGGTTCTCCTCCAGGGTGCCGGCCAGCACCGGGGAGTCCTGTTCGACGTAGGCGATGCGGCGGCGGACCTGGGCGCGGTCGAGGGTGGCGATGTCGACACCCCCGATGCGGACGCGTCCCGCGGCCGGCTCGTAGAAGCGTTGGAGCAGCGCGAAGGCGGTGGTCTTGCCTGCGCCCGAGAGCCCGACCAGCGCCGTCTGGCCGCCGGCCGGGGCGGTGAAGGAGACGCCGGCGAGGGCGGGGGCGCGGTCCGGGTAGGAGAAGCGGACGTCGTCGAACTCGACGGCGGGCGGCGGGCCGACGGCGGGCTCAGGGGCGCGGTCGACGTCCTCCTCGACCGGCATCCTGCCCACCTCCTCGATGCGGCCCACGGCGCCGAGGCCGAGTTGGAGCGTGGCGAGCCCGGCGACCAACGAGCCGATGGGGCTGGCCAGATAGAAGACGTAGAGGAGGAACGCGATCAGCGCGGGCGTGGTCAGGTCGCCGGCGGCGACCAGCGCGCCGCCGACGCCGAGCACGGCGAGGAAGGCGGCCTGGATGGAGACGCCGGACAGCACCCGCACCCAGGCGGCGTAGCGGGCGCCGGTCAGCCCCGCCCGGTAGGCGCTCTCGATGGCGTCCTCGGCGACGGCCGTCTCCCGGCGCTCGGCGCCGTTGGCCTTGACGGTGCGGGCGGCGCCCAGGGTGCGGTCCAGGGCGGCGCCGACCGCGCCCACCGACTCCTGACCGCGGGCGACCGCCTGCCTGATGCGCGGTAGCACCAGCATCATCACGGCGGCGACGGAGAGCAGCACCGCCACGGTCACCGCGAGGAGCCCGGCGTGTACGGTGCCCATCAGGACCAGCGCGCCGGTCACGCTGAGCGTGCCGTTGGCGACGTTGACCAGGCCTTCGGTCGCCGCGTTCTGCAGCAGGGTGCTGTCGGAGGTGACCCGGGCGATCAGGTCGCCAGGGGCGCGCCGGTCGAGTTCCGGCACCCGCAGCCTGATCAGCCGGTAGACGAGGTCGCGGCGCACCTGGCGCACCACGCGCTCGGCGGTGCGCTGCTGCCACCAGGACTGGAGGCCGGTCAGTCCGGCGCCGGCCACCACGAGCACCGCGAGCCAGGCGATGGGGCCGGCGGCGCCCTCGTCGTCCGCCAGGGCCTCCAACACCCGCTGGGCGACCAGGGGTTGGATCAGGCCGGCGAGGCTGGCGGCCAGCACGAGCAGCAACGAGGCGGCCAGCACGAGGCGGTGGGGGCGGGCGTAGCGGAACAGCACCCGCAGCGGCCCGGGTTCGGCCGGCGGTTGGTCGGGCGGCGGCGGGGACGGTTCGGCGGGGGTCTGCGGAACGGAGGTCGCGGAGGCGGCCGTCGTCATGGAAGGTCCCGGGGGTCGCGGTGGGGGCGCGGATCGTGGCGCGGTTCAGTGGTACGCGGCGGCGTCGAGGTGCCGGGCGGCGACGGACTCCAGGTGCACGGCGGCCGCCGCGGCGCCGCCGGCCGGCCGGAAGCCGCGGCCGATCGCCTCGGCGGCGACCCGGTGGCCGCCCGCCGGGTCGAGCACGGCGTCGATCTCGGCGCCCATCCGGCCGGCGTCGGCCCGGCCGAAGCGCAGTCGCACGCCGGCGCCGGCGGCCACCACCTGCCCCGCGACCAGGGGTTGGTCGTCCCTGATGGGGGCGATCACCAGCGGCACGCCGTGCCAGAGCGACTCGCACACCGTGTTGTGGCCGCCGTGGCAGACCACCGCGTCCAGGTGCGGCAGCAGGTCGAGTTGCGGCACCCGGTCGAGCACCAGCGGATCGCCGGCCGGGCCGCGCACC
This sequence comes from Streptomyces mayteni, assembly GCF_054783955.1. Lineage (NCBI taxonomy): Bacteria > Bacillati > Actinomycetota > Actinomycetes > Kitasatosporales > Streptomycetaceae > Streptomyces > Streptomyces mayteni. Next base: position 27,194 of record NZ_BAAGPR010000098.1, read on the forward strand.
GCCTCTGGCAGGGTGTGGCCCGGGTCGAGGACGATGCCGAGGACCCGGTCGCGCGCGGCGCGCAGCGCGGCCACGGCCTCGGCGAGGAACCGCCCGCCGACGTCGACGTTGGCGGTGCCGAGGCTGACCAGCACCGTGCGGCGGTCGGGGTCGAGCCGCTCGTGGGGGAACGTGACGTCCGCCGGCCGGGGCGCGACGACCGGGCCGACGAGGCGGACGCGGTCGCGCGGCGGGGTCTGGTCGCCGAGGAGTTCGCGCCCGGTGAAGGCGACGACGCCGTGTGGCGAGAACCGGGGGTCCCCGGTGGCCGCCGGGTCGCCGATCCTGGACCGCAGCGCGTCGAGCAGCCCGGCGAGCCAGGCGCCGACCTTGGGCAACCCGCCGAGCGGATCGGCCAGTTCGGCCGACGTGGTGGCGGAGGTGACGTACGGGAGGCCGCGCCGCTCGGCGACCAGCGCGCCGGCCACCGCGTGCTGGTCGGTGACGACCAGGTCGGGGCGGAACGCGTCGACGGCGGCGTGCACCCCGGGCGCCATCAGGTCGGCGAGCGGCACGAAGACGTCCCGCCACAGGAACTGGAAGGCGGCGGGGCCGGTGAGTTCGGGCGGCCGGCGCAGCTCGGTGCCGGGGATGTCGCAGTCGAAGGTGACGGCGTCGGCCCCGACCAGCCGGGCGAGCAGCCCGGGATGCCCGGCCCACGCCACCCGGTGGCCGCGCCCGGCCAGCTCGGCCGCGACGCCGACCAGCGGGTTGACGTGCCCCACAAGCGGCGGCACGACCAGCAGGAAGCGGGTCACCGCACCGCCGTCCCGGCCAGGGTGTGCCCGGTGACCCAGTCCAGGATCAGGTCCCTGGTCTCCTCGGGGCGCTCGACCAGCACCGAGTGCCCCTGGTTCGGCAGCACCACGGTGTGGCAGTCGGCGACCTTGGCGGTCAGCTCGGGCACCTGGGCGGCGAGCCCCGACTCGTCGCCGAAGATGGCCAGCAGCGGGCAGGTCAGGGCGGACAGGTCGTCGGCGATCACCCGGCCGGCGGGCACGTCGTCAGCCAGCGTGGTGGTCGCCAGGATGCGGCTCGCGCCCCGGGAGAGGCGCGCGGTGTGCGCGCCGTGGTGGGCGGCGATCCAGCCGATGACGTCCTCGCGGGCCAGCCGGCGGCGGGCGTCGTCGAGGCCGGCCGCCATGTGCCGGGTCCACTCGGCGACCGGCGGCTCCGACTCGATCATGGTGACGGTCGCCACCCGCTCGGGGTGCCAGGCGGCGAGGGCGGCGGCCACGGTGCCGCCGAACGAGTTGCCCACCACGTGGACGCGCCGCCGCTCCCCCAACGCGTCGAGCAGGCCGGTGAGATCGCCGACGAACGACTCCAACCGGTAGCCGCCGCGGGGGCGGTCGCTCCGGCCGTGGCCGCGCAGGTCGTACATGACGACGTCGACGCCGGCGGCGGCGAAGGCCGGGCCGAGCGTGAAGTAGTAGCTGGCCAGGCTGTCGGTGAGCAGGCCGTGGACGAAGACGACGACGGGCGGCTCGCCCGTGGCGTCGGCGACCCTGACGGCGTCGAGCCGCTGGACGTGGGTGGTGATCTCGCCGGTGCTGATCCTGGTCATGGCGCGATCAGCTCCGCTCGGTGGCGCGCAGCGAGACCACGACGTGGTCCACCAGTTCGCCGACGGTGAGGGCGATGATCTCGTCGAGTTCGAGCTCGGCGACGAAGTTCGCGAAGTTGACCCGGTCGCCGTAGTGCTCGCGGAGCGCGCCGGACAGCGTGACCAGGTCGATGCTCTCGAGTTCGAGATCGTCGTGGAAGGTGGTGTCGCGGCCGATCTCGGCGTCGTCGAGACCGGCCTCCTCCAGCAGGTCCCTCAGCATGACGGCGATGTCGGCCAGCACCAGGTCGGGCAGCGCGGCGGTGTCCTGCGGGGTCGTCTCGGTGGTCATCTCAGTCTCCAGTCGGGTTGTCGCCGGCGGTCCAGGCGACGGCGTACCGGCGGGGTGGCAGTCCCGGCGGGTTGGCGACGTCGGCGGTACGCACCTCGTACGTGTCGCCGCCGACCGCGAGCAGCAGCAGCCCGGGCTCCGCGGCCAGCACCCGGTGGTCGGCTGGGCGGCCGCGCAGGCCGGTGCCGCGGGCCTTGGCGACGGCCTCCTTGGCGGCCCAGAAACGGGTGAACCAGGCGTCCGCCTCACCCGGCATCCGGGCCAACAGGGCGCGTTCCGCCGGGCCGCAGGCAGTCTCGACGGTGGCCGCCTGGCGGCCGGTGATCTCCTCGATGTCGATGCCGCAGGGCCCCCGGCCTGCGATGGCCACGCCGGCCTCGGCGCGGTGCGCGATCGAGACGGTGAGCCCCGCCACGTCCCGCCCGTGCACGCCCCTGGGCACCGGCCGGCCGGCGGCGTCGTTCGCCACGGCGATCTCGGCGGGGAAGATCTCGCCGGCCCCCTCGTGCCACAGCACGCGGCGCAGCGCGTCCTTGGCGGCGATCCGGCCGAGCAGCCACTGCCGGCGGCGGAGCGGCGGCAACGCCGCGTACGCCTCGCGCTCGGCGCCGCCGAGGACGTTGCGCATCAGCAGCTCACGGGTGGCCAGGTCGGGCCAGCGCTCGTGCACCAGCGTCCAGCCGCCGTCCCGGGGCGTGGAGAGGATGTTCCGGCCCGGGTAGCGGTCCACGGCGCGGATCCCCGGATCGGTGTCGAACCGCCGGTCGGTCCAGCCGGTGAACTCGGCCCAGACCTGGCCGTCGCGCAGCAGCTGCATGTCGGCGGTGAGCGTGCTCTCGCCGATCTCGACGATCCTGACCAGGCACTCGAGACGCTCCCCGGGGGCGGGGTGCGGCCCGTGGAAGGTGATGCGGTCCATCCGCATCGGGAACACGGTGGTGCGTTCGGTGAGGCTGGCCATGATCCAGTAGCCGAGCAGCTGGCCGACGTTGTCCAGCAGCGCGCCGGGCGCGGCCGGCGCGGTGATGACGCCCCGGAGGTGCCGGTCGCTGATGGCGGTGAGTTCGCTGACCCCCTGGAACGCTGGGCCGTGGAACATCCACCGCTCGCCGTACAGCTGCTCGGCCCGCATCCCGGGCACCCGCTCGGCCGCCGCGTCGAACCGCCAGGGCGCCGGCGCGGCCGGCCACTCCGCGGCGACGGAGACGGTGGCCCTCGCGAACCCGGTGAGTCCGACCTCGGCGCGGTCCCCCGCCAACCGGCGTACGGTCTCGGGCAGTTCGACGGCGGGCAGCGCCTCGATCCACTTCAGCAGCCGCACGTCCCGCACCTCGACCGCTCGCCGCGGCCCCGCTTGGCGCTCAGCCACGGCCATCAACCGCGCGAGCACGGTCGTCGCCGGCACGACCGGCCACCGGTCGGCGTCGTCGGGCCACCCGGGGCGCTGCCGGAAGAAGCAGTGATCGAGGAGATACGGCATCTCACGGACATCGATCCGCCAGGACGTCGCTGGCGCGGGCGCCAACGGCGGCGACGCCGTAGGCGACGCGGCGGCACGGGCCGGCGCGGGCCTGGCGCTTCGCGCCGGCGAGCGCGCCACGGTGGCGCCGGCCGGC
>NZ_BAAGPR010000099.1:0-29422 GCF_054783955.1 Streptomyces mayteni
GGCGCGCCGGCGCCCGGACGGGCACCGGGGCGCGGGCCCGACTGGCCACCGGGGCGCTGGTCGGCCTGGCGCTGCTGCTGGGGCTGCTGAGCCTGCTGCGGCTGCGGGGCCTGCGGGGCCTGCTGCGGCGCGGCCGCCTGCTCGCCACCGCCGGTCGGCTGGGTGAACTCGGGGGCCGCGGGGGCCGGCTTGGCACCGGGCTTGGGGCCCGGGGACGGCCGGGGGCCGCCGGCGGCCGGCTTGGGCGGTACGGGGCCCGGCCGCGGCGCGGGGCCGGGACGGGGGCCCACGGCGCCCGGCTTGGGGGCACCCGGCCTGGGTGCGCCGGGCCGCGGGGGCTTGCGGTTGTTGCCGCCGCCGCTGAACGCGTCGGTCAGCTTGCGTACTACGGGCGCCTCGATCGTCGAGGACGCCGAACGGACGAATTCACCAAGCTCTTGGAGCTTGGCCATGACGACCTTGCTCTCGACTCCAAGCTCCTTGGCGAGCTCGTATACCCGGACCTTAGCCACTTCGCTCCTTCTACGGTCCGGGGTCGGTCGTCCGCCGGACCTTCGCTACTTCACGGGCGTACTCATCGCGTACTCATCGAGTGCTCATCGCAATCTCGACCTACTTCCGACTCGCGAGGTACTGCCACGTGGACCACCCACGCGGCTTCTTACTGTTCCTGCACTTCCGACGAAGCGGTCCGGCCGATCCACCGTCGCAGCTGCCCGGTGTCGAGCGGTCCCTGGGCCCGGAAGGCCCGGGGGAACGCGCGACGGCGGACCGCCAGCTCGAGACAGCTCGTCGTGGGATGCACATACGCACCCCGACCGGGCAGCGTACCGCGAAGATCGGGGACACAGCGATCCCCATTCCTCACCACACGCAGCAGGCCGTTACGGGCCGAGCGCTTTCGACATCCGACACAGGTACGTTCCGGGCAGGCTCTCGCCCGCGTCCGGCCAGACACTCGAATTCTACCTCCCCGCGCGACCGGCCCGGTGCCCGGGCCCGGCCCTGGTCTCCCAACACCGGCTCCGGCCGACGGTATTCCCCTCCCCGCTCCCCGGCCCCCTCCACCGGGGGCCGGGGAACAGGCGGCTCACTCGGGCTCGGCGGCCTGTTCGGTGTCCGGCCTGATGTCGATCCGCCAGCCGGTCAGCCGGGCGGCGAGACGGGCGTTCTGGCCCTCCTTGCCGATGGCCAGCGACAGCTGGTAGTCCGGCACGGTCACCCGCGCCGAGCGCGCCGCCTCGTCCACCACGTCGACCCGGGTGACCCGGGCCGGCGAGAGGGCGTTGGCGACCAGCTGGGCCGGGTCGTCCGACCAGTCGACGATGTCGATCTTCTCGCCGTGCAACTCCGCCATCACGCTCCGCACCCGGCCGCCCATCGGGCCGATACAGGCGCCCTTGGCGTTGAGCCCGGAACGCAGCGAGCGGACCGCGATCTTGGTGCGGTGCCCGGCCTCGCGGGCGATGGCGGCGATCTCCACGGTGCCGTCGGCGATCTCGGGCACCTCGAGCTCGAAGAGCTTCTTCACCAGGTTGGGATGGGTACGGGAGAGGGTGACCGAGGGGCCGCGGGCGCCCTTGACCACCCGCACCACGTACGAGCGGAGCCGCGCGCCGTGCGGGTAGTCCTCGCCCGGCACCTGCTCCTGCGGCGGCAGGATGGCCTCCAGCTTGCCGATGTCCACCAGCACGCTCTTCGGATCCCGGCCCTGCTGCACCACGCCGGCCACCACGTCGCCCTCGCGGCCGGCGTACTCGCCGAAGGTGATGTCCTCCTCGGCGTCGCGCAGCCGCTGTAGGATCACCTGCTTGGCAGTGGTGGCGGCGATCCGGCCGAACCCCTGCGGGGTGTCGTCGAACTCCCGGGGCTCGGCGTCCTCGCCGGCCTCGTCAGGCTCCTCCTTCGCCCACACCGTGACGTGGCCCGACTTGCGGTCGAGCACCACCCTGGCCCGGCGGCTGCTGCCGTCGGTGCGGTGGTAGGCGATCAGGAGGGCCGACTCGATCGCCTCCACCAGCAGGTCGAAGGAGATCTCCTTCTCCCGGACGAGCCCCCGCAGGGCACTCATGTCGATGTCCACGACTACGCCTCCTTCAGCCTTCGGTGCTCTCGTCGCCGGCGACAGCTCGTTCGCGCTCTTTGCGACTGAACTCGACCTCCACCCGTGCCCGCGCGACCTCCGCGAACTCCATCCGGCGCGCCGTGGCCCTGCGGCCCTTCTCCCCCGGCACCTCCAGGTCGAGACCGGCCTCGTCCACCGCGACGATCCGGGCGACCAGCTCGGCGCCCTCGTGCGGCTGGACCCGGATGAGCCGGCCGACGGAGCGCCGGTAGTGGCGGGGTTCGGTGAGCGGGCGCTCGGCGCCCGGCGAGGTCACCTCGAGCACGTAGGGAGCGGCGCCCATCACGTCGGACGCGTCGAGCACGGCCGAGACCTCGTGGCTCAGCTCGGCGCAGGCGTCGAGGCCGACGCCTTCGTCGGTGTCCACCGCCACCCGGAGCACCCGCCGACGACCCGCCGGGGTGATCCTGACCTCTTCGAGGTCCATCCCCCGCTCGGCGGCCAGCGGCTCAAGCAGCTCCCGCAGCCTGTCGATCTGGGTGGTGCTCATCCGGGTGACTCCTCGGCCGCGTGTGCTGTTGTCGGTGGACGCGTCTCGCCAGTGCGTCTCGGGCACTCTCGCGCAACAGCCTATCCCGTGCGGCACGGTACGCCGACCGACTTCCGCCCCAGGACCTGGCACGCCGGGGGGCGGGGTGGCACCGGGATCCGCGACCCGCGCGGGTACGCTCACCGGGCGGTGATCTTTCTATCGCCTCAGCGTATCCACTCAGCCCAGTCACACTTTCGACCCACTCCATCGACGACGGGAAGTGCGGGGAAGCCATGCCCTCTCGCCCGCCCAGAAGGGCCGTGCTGTTCGGCGGCCTGATGGTTGGCTCCGCCGGCTCGCTGGCGGGATGCACGTCCTCGGAAGGAAGCGGATCCGGATCGGCGGGCCGGGCGGTCTCCGCCACCACGGTCCGGGGGCTGCGCCGCCGGGCCGCCAGGGACAGCGAGGACCTGCTGGCCCGCTACGACGCCACCGCGGCCGCCCATCCGGCGCTCGCCGGCACGCTCGGGCCGTTCCGCGACGCCGTCACGGCGCATCTGGCGGCGCTCAACGAGGGGGACGAGACGCCGCCGGGGCCTTCGGGCGGACCGCCCGAGGTGCCCACCGACCAGAGCCGGGCGCTCAGCGCGCTCGCCGACGCCGAGCGCGAGGTCGCGGACGCCAGGCAGCGCGCGGTGTCCGAGGCGTCCCCGGAGCTCGCCCGGCTGCTGGCCTCGCTGGCCGCCGCCGGCTCAGCCCAGGCGTACCTCCTCCACGAGGCCAGGTGACAGGACCCGCCATGAGCCAGATCACGAGCCGCCGCACGGACGACGGCGCGCCGGAACTCGACGCCACCCAGGCCGCGTTGGCGGCCGAGCACGCCGCCGTCTACGGCTACGGGGTGGTGGGCGCCCTGATCGCGGACGACCGCTCCCGGGAGGCCGACGAGGCGTACGCGGCACACCGCGCGCGGCGCGACGCGCTGCACCGGACGGTGCGCGACCTCGGCGGCACCCCGGTGGCCTCGGCCGCCGGCTACGCGCTGCCCTTCGAGGTGCCGGACGGCGAGGCCGCGGTGCGGCTGGCCGCCGAACTGGAGTCCAGGCTGGCCGGCGCCTACGTCGGCCTGGTGGGCGCCACCGAGGGCGACGCGCGCCGTGAGGCGGCGGCCGCGCTCCGCGAGGTCGCGGTGCGCGCCGCCCGCTGGAGCGGTTCCGGCACGCCGTTCCCCGGGCTGACCGAGGACGAGTCGGAGGGAAGTCGTTGACGATGGAGCTGGCACCGCCGGCCCGGCTGACCGAGGCCGGGCGGGCCGAGGCCGCCGACTGGCTGGCCGAGCTGCCCGAGCTGGTGGCCGCGACGCTCGACCGCTGGGAGCTGACGCCCGAGCGGGTGGCCGCGCCTGGCGGGCGCGCCAGCATGACGGTGCTGGTGCGGCGCGCGAACGGCGGCCGGGCCGCGCTGAAGATATGCGCGCCGTGGCATCCCGCCGCGCGGGAGGAGGCGGCGCTGCGCCGCTGGGACGGCCTGGGCGCGGTCCTGGCGCTGCGCTGCGACCCGGCGGCCGGCGCGCTGCTGCTCGAGCGGCTGCGCGGCGAGACGTCGCTGCGGTCGCTGCCCGAGGCGAAGGCGATGCTGGAGGCGGTCTCGGTGGTGCGCCGGCTGTGGGTCGAGCCGGGCGCGGCCCCGGGCGGCGCGCACCCGTTCCCCACGGTCGAGGAGTGGACGGCGGGGCGGGCGGCGCTGCTGCGGGCGGGCGAGCTGGCGGCGGCGGAGGCCGAGCCGCTGGTGGCCGAGGCGCTGGCGCTGCGCGAGGCGCTGCTGGCCGACGAGCCGGAACGGCTGCTGCTGCACGGCGACTTCCGGCAGGGCGCGGTGCTCGCCTCGGACGCCGAGCGGGCGCCGTGGCTGGCGGTCGGCCCCGAACCGCTGGTGGGCGAGCGCGCCTACGACCTGGCTAGGCTGGTGCGGGACCGGCTGCACGACCTGATGGCCTCGCCGGGCGCCGCCGCGATCACCCGCCGGCGGCTCGGCAGGCTGGCCGACTCGGTGGAGCTGCCGGCCGAGCGGCTGCGGGGCTGGGCGCTGTTCCGCGCGGTGGAGTCCGCGGGTCGCGCCTGGTCGGCGGGGCGCCGCACCGAGGCGGAGGCGCTGCTGGAGTTCGCGACCTGGCTGTGAGCGGTCGTGAGCGGTCGTGAGTGGTCGCTAGTCGCGGCGGAGCGGCAGGTGGGCGCCCATCACGGCGTAGGGGCAGGGCGCGGAGGGGAACAGCACCCGGCGGGCGAGATCGTGGTAGCCGAGCTTGCGGTAGAGCCCCCTGGCCGGGCTCTCGGTGTCCACGGCGGAGAGGATCGACCGGGGCTCGGTTGCCGTGTCGGTCAGCATGGTGATCAGCCGGCGGCCTATGCCGTGCCGCTGGTAGCCGGGCAGCACGTGCAGTTCGGTGATGGTGAACGAGTCGGTGAGCCACCCCTCGTTGCCGACCCGCCGCAGGTAGGGCTCGACCACGGTGGACCACCACTGCGCCCGGTCGTTGGGCATTCCGTAGACGAAACCGACGAGCCGCCCGCCGCGGGTGGTGGCGCCCAGGGCTCGGGCGCCGGGGCTGGCCAGGTGGCGCTGGACGATGTGGCGGCGGACCGCCACCTCCTCGTCGCTGAGGCCGAACGCCTGCGCCTGCACGGCCAACGCCTCGTCCACCCGGGCCGCCAGGTCGATCGGTGCCACGGTGATGTCCCAGGCGTCGGGGGCCGCCTCCCCGGCAGATGGTGTCATGCGGGGAGGCTAACGCGCTGACCGGCCGAAGTCGCGCCCGGTGCCCGGAATGGCGGTGGAGAAGGCCGGATGCGGCGGTCCCGGGCCGGGCCTGGTCAGAACAGCACGCTCATCAGGGCCCCGGCCTCGGCGAAGCCGAGCCGCCGGTAGACGGCCAGCGCCGGGGCGTTGAAGTCGTTCACGTAGAGGCTGACGACGGGCGCCACCTCGGCCAGCGCGTGCCGCAGCACGGCGGCGAGGCCGGCGGTGGCCAGGCCGCGGCCGCGGTGCTCGGGGGCGGTCCAGACGCCCTGGAGCTGGCAGGTGTGCGGGGTGACGGCGCCGATCTCGGCCTTGAAGACCACCCGGCCGTCCTCGACCCGGCCGAAGCAGCGGCCGGTGCCGACCGACTCGGCGACCCGGGACTGGTAGGCGAGGCCGCCGTCGGGCGCCTCCAGGGGGGAGACGCCGACCTCCTCGGTGAACATGGCGATGGCGGCCGGCAGCACCAGGTCCATCTCGTCCTTGCGCATCCGCCGCACCAGCGGGTCGGGGGTGACGCCCGCGGCCTGCTCGGTGGCCATCAGGGGCTGCCGGCTGCGCACCTCCCTGGCGGGGCCCCAGTAGGGCTCCAGATGCGACCAGAGCCTGGCGGTCGGCGCGAGCGGGCCGACGATGGAGGAGCAGCGCCGGCCCTGGCGCAGCGCCCGGTCGGCGAAGGCGCGGACGGCGGCCGGGCCGGCGGCCACGGGTACCAGGTTGGCGCCCGCGTAGCAGAGCGAGACCAGCCGGCCCCTGCGGTAGTAGCCCCACATCTCGCCGCCCAGCTGGGGCGGTTCGAGGCCGGAGTCGAGCACCCGGGCGGTGACGAAGGCGTTCGCCACCGGTTCCTGGTCGAGCACGGCGAGCGCGCCGCTGAGATCCGCGGGTTCCAGGACCCGGGTGGTGGACGTGGTCAGCACGGGGGACGGCGCCTTGGGTTCGAGGGACGTGAGCGGTGCTGGCATGCTACCGGCGCCCGCGCCCTTCACCCCCGTGCGGTGACCGCGGGGTGGTGTGGGTGGCTCAGCTGACGGAGACCTCGGGCTGCCCTGAGGCGATGCCGTCCTTCTCCATCTGCTCGGCGATCTTCATCGCCTCGTCGATCAGGGTCTCCACGATCTTCGACTCCGGCACGGTCTTGACGACCTCGCCCTTCACGAAGATCTGGCCCTTGCCGTTGCCGGAGGCGACGCCGAGGTCGGCCTCCCTGGCCTCGCCGGGGCCGTTGACGACGCAGCCCATGACGGCCACCCGCAGCGGGACCTCCATGCCGTCGAGCCCGGCGGTCACCTCGTCGGCCAGCTTGTAGACGTCGACCTGGGCGCGGCCGCAGGACGGGCAGGAGACGATCTCAAGACGCCGCTGGCGGAGGTTGAGGGACTCCAGGATCTGGATGCCGACCTTGACCTCCTCGGCCGGCGGCGCGGAGAGGGAGACCCGGATGGTGTCGCCGATGCCCTCGGCGAGCAGCGCGCCGAAGGCCACGGCCGACTTGATGGTGCCCTGGAACGCCGGCCCGGCCTCGGTGACGCCGAGGTGCAGCGGGTACTCGCACTGGGCGGCGAGCTGCCGGTAGGCGTTGACCATGACGACCGGGTCGTTGTGCTTGACCGAGATCTTGATGTCGCGGAAGCCGTGCTCCTCGAAGAGCGAGCACTCCCACAGCGCGGACTCGACGAGCGCCTCGGGGGTGGCCTTGCCGTACTTGGCGAGCAGCCGCTTGTCGAGGGAGCCCGCGTTGACGCCGATCCGGATCGGGGTGCCGGCGTCGCTCGCGGCCTTGGCGATCTCCTTGACCTGGTCGTCGAACTTCTTGATGTTGCCCGGGTTCACGCGGACGGCGGCGCAGCCGGCGTCGATGGCGGCGAACACGTACTTGGGCTGGAAGTGGATGTCCGCGATGACCGGGATCTGGGACTTGCGGGCGATCACCGGCAGTGCGTCCGCGTCGTCCTGGGTGGGGACGGCGACCCGCACGATCTGGCAGCCGGAGGCGGTCAGCTCCGCGATCTGCTGCAGGGTGGCGCCGATGTCCGAGGTGCGCGTGGTCGTCATCGACTGGACGGAGACCGGCGCGTCACCTCCCACGGCGACGGATCCGACCTGGATCTGACGGCTGGCCCGGCGCTCGGCCAGCCGGGTCGGAACGGACGGAATGCCCAGCGAGATGGCTGTCATGGCTTCGTGCAACCCCACGGTACGGACGGGTGGGCTCGGGGCCCGGGCTCAGGGCTTGAGCCTACGGCACCTCACCCGGTCAGCCGCACGGGGTTGATGATATCGGCGGCCAACACCAGGAGCGTGAAGCAGATGAACACTCCGGCTACCACGTAGGCGACGGGCATCAGCTTGGCGACGTCGAACGGGCCGGGGTCGGGGCGCCTGGTCACCTTGGCGAAGGCGCGCCGGCCCGACTCCCAGAGGGCGCCGGCCATGTGGCCGCCGTCCAGCGGGAGCAGCGGCAGCATGTTGAACAGGAAGAGCGACAGGTTGAAGCCGGCGATCAGGAAGAGCGCGGTGGCGACCTGCTGGCTGGCCGGGATGTCGAGGGTGAAGATGTCGCCGCCGACGCGGGCCGCGCCGACCACGCCCATCGGGGAGTCGGGCTCGCGCTCGCCGCCGCCGAAGGCCGCGTCCCACAGGCCGGGGATCTTGGACGGGATGTCGATCATCGCCTCGACGCCGGTGGCCATCATGTCACCCATCCGGTCGACGGCCTGGCCGAAGTCCTGCTGGACGATGCCGCTGGCCGGCGAGAAGCCGAGGAAGCCGGCGGTGACGAACTCGCCCTCGACGTAGCCGCCGCTGCCGTCGGTCTTGGCGACCTGGTTCTCGATGAGGTCGGCGGTGAGCTCCATGCTCCGGCCGTCGCGGTCGACGGTGATGGTGGCGGGCCCCGTGGTGTCGCGGATGCGCTGCTGGAGGGTGCCCCAGTCGTCGACCGGCTCGCCGTCGAACGCGGTGATCACGTCTCCCGCGCGCAGCCCGGCCGCCGCGGCCGGCGCCGGGGTGTCGGTCGCCCGGCAGTCGCGGGGCTCCTCGCTCTGCTCGATCACGCACTCGGAGACGGTGGCGACGGCGGTGGTCTGGGTGTTGACGCCGAAGCCCATCAGCACGCCGAGGAAGATGCCGACCGCCAGGATCAGGTTCATCGCGGGCCCGGCGAACATCACCAGGAAGCGCTGCCAGGGCTTGCGGGTGTAGAGCAGGCGCTTCTCGTCGCCCGGCTGCAGCTCCTCGAAGGCGGCGGCCCTGGCGTCCTCGATCATGCCGCGGAACGGCGAGGTGGAGCGCTGGCGGACCTTGCCGTCGTCGCCAGGCGGGAACATGCCGATCATCCGGATGTAGCCGCCGAAGGGGATGGCCTTGATCCCGAACTCGGTCTCCTTGCCGTGCCGCGACCAGATCGTCGGGCCGAAGCCCACCATGAACTGCGGCACCCGGACGCCGAACTTCCGGGCCAGCGAGTAGTGGCCGAACTCGTGCCAGGCGATGGAGAACAACAGCCCGAGGACGAAAACGAGTATCCCCAGGATGAACATCAGCGCGGTCATGCCGTGGTCGCCTCCGTCGTCGTCCGACCGGCGGTCCCGGCCAGCTCGCGGGCGCGGGCGCGCGCCCTGGTCTCCGCATCGAGGACGTCCGGCAGGGTCAGGGAAGTTCCGGAACCTGCCGAACCCAGCTCCTCGACCACCTGAGCGACCGTGTCCACGATCCCGGTGAACGGCAGCCGGCCGGCGAGGAAGGCGTCGACGCACTCCTCGTTGGCCGCGTTGAACACCGCGGGCGCGGTACCGCCGAGGCTACCCACCCGGCAGGCGAGCGGCACCGAGGGGAAGGCATCGGTGTCCAGGGGCAGGAACTCCCAGGTGTGCGCCCGCGTCCAGTCGACGGGCGCGGACGCCCCCGGCACGCGCTCCGGCCAGCCGAGGCCCAGCGCGATGGGCATGCGCATGTCCGGCGGGCTGGCCTGGGCGAGCGTGGAGCCGTCGACGAACTCCACCATGGAGTGGATGTACGACTGGGGGTGGACGACGACCTCGATGCGGTCGAACGGGATCCCGTAGAGCAGGTGCGCCTCGATGACCTCGAGCCCCTTGTTGACCAGCGTCGCCGAGTTGATGGTGATCACCGGGCCCATCGCCCAGGTGGGGTGCGCCAGCGCGTCCGCCGGCGTGACGCCCGCCAGCTCGCTCCGCTTCCGCCCGCGGAACGGCCCGCCGCTGGCCGTGACCACCAGCTTCGCCACCTCGGCCCGGGTGCCGCCGAGCAGCGCCTGGAAGAGTGCCGAGTGCTCCGAGTCCACCGGCACGATCTGCCCGGGCTTCGCCAGCCCGGTGACCAGCGGGCCGCCGACGATCAGCGACTCCTTGTTGGCCAGCGCCAGCACGTGACCGGCCTCCAGCGCCGCCAGCGTCGGGGCCAGACCGATGGACCCGGTGATGCCGTTGAGCACCGTGTGGCAGGGGCCGGCCGCCAGCACGGTGGCCGCGTCGGGACCGGCCAGGACCTCCGGCAGCGCCGCGCCCGCGCCGTAGCGCTCGCGCAGCGCCTCGCGCAGGGCGCCCGCGCTCTCCTCACGCGCCACGCCCACGGCGCGCACGCCTAGCCGGTGCGCCTGTTCGGCGAGCAGCGCGACGTTCCCGCCGCCGGCGGAGAGCGCCGTGACCCGGAACCGCTCCGGATTGCGGAGCACCACGTCGACGGCCTGGGTGCCGATGGACCCGGTCGATCCGAGCACCACCACCTCCCGCGGCCCGTCGGGCGGTGGCTGCGTCGCGTAGCGGAGGTGCGGGTCGGCCAAACAGACGGAGGTCTCGGTCATCCCCCCATTGTCCCCATCCCCTTCGGCCGCTCCCGCCGTCCCCCCGGGAACCGGGTCACGCCGTCGCGCGCGGCGTGGTCAGTGGGTGTAGCGGCGCACCGCCTCCGGGTGGATGACGAGTCGCACCTGGTCCGTGGCCAGGATGCCGGCGAGGTCGTCGGCGTGGGCCGGGTCGTCGAGGTCCCAGTAGCGGGCGGCCAGGCGGGCGGCCAGTTCGTGTGCCCCTTCGGGTTCCACCGTGACGCGGCCGGCGATGGAGAGCCAGCGCTCGCGTTCACCGACCGGGGCGGCGACGACGAGTGAGGCGCGGGGGTCGCGGCGCAGCCGCCGCGCCTTGGGCGAGTCCGGGGCGGTGAACAGCTGGATCGTGCCCTCGGCGGTGGCCTCGAACCACACCGGCCTGGGCTGGGGCGGGAGTGGCCCGCCGGCCACGGAGAGGAAGCCGTGCAGGGGGCGGCGGAGGAACGCCAGGTCCTCGGCGGTCAGCGAACCGGCGGCGGTGGCGGCGGCGGTGGCAGTGGCGGTGGCGGGCGAACGCCGTGGCCAGGCTCCCGCGGCGGCGGCCCTGGCGGCGTACTCCTCGAAGGTCCTGCCCGGCCGGCCGAGCAGGGTGGCGAGGTCGTCGGTGGTCGCGGCGATCAGGCCGCGTTCCATCAGCGCGAACATCTCGGCGAGGTGGTGGGCGTCGTCCTCGCCCAGGCCCTCCGCGACCAGCCTCGCGACGTACTCGGCTGGCGGGACGCGCCGGTAGGCGATCGGCCGGCCGGCCGCCCGGGAGATCAGCTCGACGGCCTCGCCGAAGGTGAGCGCGCGCGGCCCGGTCAGTTCGTAGGTCCGGCCGGCGTGCCGGCCACCGGGCTCGGTCAGCACCGCGACCGCGGCGTCCGCGACGTCGTCCACGTCGATGAACGGCTCGGGAACCGCGCCGGCCGGGAGCGCCAACTCCCCCGCGAGGAGCGGGGCGTGGAAGAGGTCCTCGTCGAAGTTCTGCGCGAAGTTCGACGGCCGCAGGACGGTCCACTCGAGCGCCGAGCCGCGCACCGCGTCCTCGGCCGACCGCATGTCGAGACCGAAGGTGGAGTCGCCCCAGGTGTCGGCGCCGCGGCCGGAGAGCAGGACAAGACGCCGGACTCCGGCGGCCTCGGCCCGCGCCACGAACTCGTGCACCGGGCCGGGCACCGGCGGGGCCACCACGTAGGCGACGGTCGCGCCCCGCAGCGCCGCGTCCCAGCCGTTCGGGTCCGCCCAGTCGAACCTGGTGCGGCTCGACCGGGAGGCGGCGCGCACCGGCGTGCCGCGCAGCCGCAACCGGGCGGCGATCCGCCGCCCCGTCTTGCCCGTCGCGCCGAGAACGAGAGTGGTGTCGTTGGTCATGAGACCGATTGAACCCGGCCGGCTCGGACGATCCCATAGGCGAGAAGCCGGATCACCTGTCCGTTCGTCTAACCTCGCCGACATGGACGTGTTCAGTGACCTGATCCGCGGGGTGCGGTCCCACGGCTCGTTGTTCGGCAGCTCGACCCTGTCCCCGCCCTGGGCGCTGCACTTCGTGGACGGCGCCCCGCTGACCCTGTGCACCGTGCTGGCCGGGGCGGGCTGGATCGTGCCCGAGCACGGCCCGCCCGAGCCGCTCCGTGCCCGCGAGACGATCGTGGTGCGCGGCCCCGCGACGTTCACCTTCGTCGACGAGGTCGGCACCCGGGCCGAGCCGGTCGCCTGCGGCGAGCACTGCGCGACGCCTGAGCAGGGCGGGACCAGGCACCGGCTCGGCTGGCACGACGGCGAGGCGGACGAAGGCCGCGGGGCGACGACGCTGATCGTCGGCGCCTATCCGGTGCGCGGCGAGATCAGCCGCCGGCTGCTCGACGCGCTGCCCGGCGTGCTGCGGGCGGACGCCGGGGGCACGGGCGACGCCGTGCTCGACCAGCTGGCCGCCGAGGTCGCCGTCGACGCGCCAGGCCAGCAGGTGGTGCTCGACCGGCTGCTCGACTGGATGCTGGTCTGCACGCTGCGCGAGTGGTTCGACCGGCCGGGCGGCGGGGCCCCGGCCTGGTGGGCGGCCCAGCGTGACCCGGTGGTGGGCGACGCGCTGCGGCTGCTGCACGCCGAGCCGGCGGCGCCCTGGACGGTCGGCTCGCTGGCCGGGCGCATCGGGGTGTCGCGTTCGACGCTGGCCAGGCGGTTCGCCGAGCTGGTCGGCGAACCGCCGCTGACCTATCTCACCCGCTGGCGCATGACGCTCGCCGCCGACCTGCTGGTGGAGCGGGAGGCCGCGACCGTCGCGGACGTCGCCCGCTCCGTGGGGTACGCCGACGCGTTCGGGTTCAGCGCGGCGTTCAAGCGGGTGCGGGGCACCAACCCGAGCGAGTTCCGGCGCGCCGCGACCACCGGCGCGGCCGTGGCCGGGTGACCGGGAGCGGCGCGGTCGTCAGGGGATGTGGCGGTGGACGTTGGGGGTGGTGGCGGGTCCCGGGGTGGCCTCGGCGATCCAGGGGCCCTCGGCGGTGGGGGCGAGGATGCCGTCCTCCAGCCACGCGTAGTCGCCTTCGAGCAGGCCGCGGACGAGGGCCTGGTCGGCGGCGTCCGAGTTGTGGAGGAGCTCGGTGAAGAGCGCCTCGACCCGGTGCCGGGCCTGGCGGCAGAAGACGTCGGCGAGCCGGTAGGCCTCCCGGCCGTGGTCCTCCTCGTCGCGGAGGCGTTCCGCGTGCACGCAGGCGGCGGTCATCACGAAGAGCTCGGAGCCGATGTCGACGATGCGGGCGAGCAGCCGCTGTTTGGTCTCCAGTCGGCCGCGCCAGCGGGACATCGCCCAGAACGTCTCGCGGGCCAGCCGGCGGGCCGCGCGCTCCGCGTAGCGGAGGTGGGCGGCCAGGTTGGGGTGTCGGGAGACGTGGAAGTCGCCGTAGGCAAGCGGGAGTTGGCCGCGTCCCACGGCCAGGGACGGCAGCCAGCGGGCGTAGAAGCGGCCGGCCGAGGTGAGGGCGCGGCGCTTCTCGGTGAGGGAGGAGTCGGGCTCGATGAGCCCGCCGGCGACCTTCAGGTGGGTGTCCACGGCCTCGCGGGCGATGAGCAGCCGCATGATCTCGCTGGAGCCCTCGAAGATCCGGTAGATCCGCAGGTCGCGCAGGAGTTGTTCGACCGGGATGCCGCGCTCGCCGCGGGCGGTGAGCGAGTCGGCGGTCTCGTAGCCGCGGCCGCCGCGGATCTGGACCAGGTCGTCGGCCATCCGCCAGGCCATCTCGCTGCCGTAGAGCTTGGCGATGGCGGCCTCGATCCGGATGTCGCGGCGGCCCTCGTCGGCCATCTCGCTGACCAGTTCGAGCACCGCCTCCATGGCGAAGGTGGTGGCGGCGATGAACGCGAGCCGGGAGCCGATGGCCTCGTGCCTGGCGATGGGCTTGCCCCACTGGATCCTGGCCTGGGACCACTCGCGGCCCACCCGCAGGCACCACTTGCCGGCGGCGGCGCAGGTGGCCGGCATGGCGAGCCGGCCGGTGGTGAGGGTGGTCAGCGCGATCCGCAGGCCCTGCCCCTCCTCGCCGATCCGGTTGGCGGCCGGCACCCGGACCCGGTGCAGCCGGGTGACGCCGTTCTCCAGGCCGCGCAGGCCCATGAACTCGTTGCGGTGCTCGACGGTGACACCGGGGGTCGTCGCCTCGACCACGAAGGCGGTGATGCCGACCTCTGGCACCTTGGCCAGCACGACGAGCAGGTCGGCGACGACGCCGTTGGTGGTCCAGAGCTTGACGCCGTCCAGCACGTAGTCGTCGCCGTCCCGGACGGCGGTGGTGCCGAGGCGGGCGGGGTCGGAGCCGACGTCGGGCTCGGTGAGCAGGAAGGCCGAGATCTCGCCCGCGGCGCAGCGCGGCAGGAAGGCACGTTTCTGCTCCTCGGAGCCGAAGAGCTTCAGCGGCTCGGGCACCCCGATGGACTGATGGGCGGAGAGCATCGCGCCGACGGCCGGGCTGGCGGAGCCGACCAGGGCGAGGGCGCGGTTGTAGTAGAGGTGGTTGAGCCCGATCCCGCCGTACTCGGGGGCGATCTTCATGCCGAAGGCGCCGAGCTCGCGGAGCCCGGCGACCACCGCGTCGGGCACCCGGCCCTCGCGGTCGATGCGGGCGCCGTCGATCTCGCGCTCGCTGAAGGCCCGGAGCCGGTCGAGGAACGCCTGCCCGTGCCGGGCGGCCTCCGGATCCGGCTGGGGGCGTGGATGGACGAGGTCGAGCCTGAGGCGGCCGAGGAACAGTTCGCGAGCGAAGCTCGGCCCCCGCCACTCGCGCTGCCTGGCGCCCTCGGCCACCCGGCGGGCCTCGTCCTCGGAGACGGTCATGCACGCTCACCTCGCCCTCGCCGTCGGCGGCGTCCTCGGAAGGTGTCATTCCGTTGTTACCCGATGTGTGGCCCCGTGTATCAGTCGAAGCTCGGACAGTAGTCGGAATCTGCCCCTCGAAAGAGTGACGAAGGGGTGTCGTGGCGGCCGTGCGACGGGGTCGTCGAGGCGCCGTCGACGCGTCGTCGAACTGCCGTTGAAGCGCTTCGATACATCCCTGGACACGGAGAGTTGATCGGTCTATGGTCAACGCGGTTGCACTGCCGTTCGCCGTCGAAGCGCTTCACTCCACCTGGGAGGGCATATGGTCACGCTCGCCGAGGTCGCCCGGCACGCCGGCGTCTCAGCCAGCACGGTGAGTTATGTCCTCAGCGGTAAGCGGACCATCTCGGCCCAGACCAGGGAGCGCGTCGAGCGGAGCATCAGGGAGCTCGGCTACCACCCGAACGCCGGAGCCCGGGCGCTGGCCAGCAGCAGGTCGAACATCATCGCGCTGATGATGCCGCTGCGCACCGAGATGTACCTCCCGGTGATGATGGAGATCGCCATCGCCGTGGCCACCACCGCCCGCGAGCACGCGCACGACGTGCTGCTGCTCACCGGCCAGGAGGGCCCTGAGGCGATGCGGCGGGTGGCCGGCAGCGGTCTCGCCGACGCGATGATCCTGATGGACGTGGAGCTGGAGGACGAGCGGCTGCCGCTGGTGCGCGAGACCAGGCGCCCCGCCGTGCTGATCGGCCTGCCGGCCGACACCGACGAACTCACCTGTGTGGACCTGGACTTCGCGGAGACCGGGCGGCAGTGCGTCTCGCACCTCGCGGGCCTCGGGCACCGGGAGATCGCGATGGTCGGCGAGGCGGCCGCGGTCTACGAGCGGCGCACCGGCTTCGCCGAGCGGACCATCCTCGGGGTGCGGGAGCGGGCTGCCGAGTTGGGGGTGCGGGTGCTGCACCGGCCGTGCGAGGGCACCTACGAGTCGATGGCCGGCACGCTCTCCCGGATCTTCGACGAGCGCCCGGGCACCACCGCGATCATCGTGCAGAACGAGGAGGTGATCGGCCCGATGCTCAGCCTGCTGCGGCAGCAGGGCAGGGCGGTGCCCGAGGACATCTCGGTGGTGGCGGTCTGCCCGGAGCAGGTGGCCACCCAGCAGGCGGTGGCGCTGACGTCGGTGGCCATCCCGGCCTTCGAGATGGGGCGGCGGGCCGTGGAGCTGGTGATGGCCGGGGTGCGGGCCGAGGCCGCGGGCCAGCCCGCCACCACCCACACCGAGCTGCTCCCGCCGAGGCTGACCGTCCGGGCGAGCACCGGTCCCGCCACCGGCGTGCCGGTCGCCGACGCGCCGTCGGCCGCGGCCCGCTGAACGACCGGTCCGCCCGGCGGCGTGAACGCCGCCGGGCGATGTCCCGGCCTCAGCTGTAGCTGACGCCGAACGAGTTGGTGGTGAAGTTCAGCCCGCCGGCCGACGAGGTGATCTCGTAGCCGAACTGGACGTCGCCGATGGGTTCGTTCGACGGCCACCAGCCCTGGGTCGCGATCCACCGCAGGATCGGCAGGATGTTCACCGAGCCCGAGTAGGAGTTGCCGCCGACGCGGAGGAACGAGTAGACGTTGTTGGCCCCGTTGCTGCCCCGGTAGACGTCCCAGGTGTGGCCGCCCTGGGTGACCCGGGTCTGGTAGCTGCCGAGCGGGCCGACCGGGCCCGTCCAGTTCATCCAGAGCATGACCTCGTGGTCGTAGTCGGTGTCCCAGATGTCGTACGTGGTGTTGTAGGCGCCGGACGACGGGACGGTGACGTTGTAGTTGCTGCTCAGCGAGTTGAGCTGGTTGAGCGGCCGGTTCACGATCCGCTTGGCGTTGGGGTAGGACTTGATGCCACCGGTGTTGGGGTGGTTCGCCCAGACCCCCCAGTTGCTGTAGCTGTTGGCCCAGATGGTCTGGGAGCCGGCGCCCGAGCCCCAGATGTTGTTGTAGAGGATGTATCCGCCGTTGTTCCAGGTGCCCCACTGGTCGGAGCTCTCCCAGGTGGCGGCGTGAGCCGAGGTGGCGGTGGTGAGGGTGAGGCCGAACGCCGCGAGCACGGCGATCAGCGGCGTGATGACGCGGTTCAGGAAGAGCTTGCGTGCGGCTCGTATCACGGTGGTGCGTCTCCCTTCGGGGGTGGGGGGAGCGTGGGGGGATCAGGACCGCAGCACGGCCGCGCCGTTGCGGTCCAGTCTCACCTCCTCCTCGTGGTGCGCGCCGGTGAGCAGGTCGGTGGCCGGCGCCGGGAGGCGTGCGGTCACCCCTTCCGCCCGGTGGTTGAGGAGGAAGAGCAGGGGGCCGCGCCTGACCGCCTCGACGCCTTCGGGCAGCGCGGGCAGCACGGGCGCCACGCCGGCGGTGGCGGCGGCGGCGGCCAACAGGTCGGCCAGCGCGGCGGGTTCGGGCAGCGTCGAGAGGTACCAGGCGGAGCCGGCGCCGTGCCGGGCGCGGGTGATGGCGGGGCGGCCGGCCAGCTCGCCCTCGGCGTAGGCGGCCACGGTCTCGGCGTCGGCCGGCTCCAGGTCCTCGCTCCACAGCGTGCCCGCGGTGCCGTCGTCGAGCCTGACGGCCGAGCCGGACGGTAGCGGGCACCACTCGTGGACGGTCGCCAGGCCGAGGACGCGGCGCAGCCTGGCGTCGACGCCGCCCTCGCGGATCCGGTCGTCGGCGTCGGCGACGCCGGTGAAGAAGCCGCAGACCAGGGTGCCGCCGGCGTGGGTCCAGGCGGCGAGGTTGTCGAGGGCGGCGTCGCTCAGCAGGTAGAGCTGGGGGATGACGACCATCCGGTAGCGGTCGAGGTCGGCCTCGGGGTGGGCGAGGTCGGTGGTGAGGTTGCGCCGCCACAGGGCGTGGTGCCAGCGGGCCAGCAGGGCGGCGTGGTCGAGTTCGGCGGAGGGCCGGCCGGGCTGGCCGCTGGCCCACCAGGCGGGCCAGTCGTGGAGGATGGCGATGTCGGCGGGCACGGTGGTGCCCACCGCCGGCGCGAGCGCGCCGAGTTCGGCGCCGAGGGCGGCGATCCGGCGGAAGCCGCGGGAGCGTTCGCCGGCGTGCGGCAGCATCGCCGAGTGGAACTTCTCGCTGCCCTGCCGGGACTGCCGCCACTGGAAGAAGCAGACGGCGTCGGCGCCGCGGGCCACGGCCTGGAGCGACCAGAGCCGGGTGGTGCCCTCGGGCTTGACCACGTTGACCTGGCGGAAGTTGACGGCGGAGGCGGCCTGTTCCATCAGCATCCAGGGGCCGCGGGCCTGGGAGCGGGTGAGGTCCTGGACGAGCGCGCCGTGGGCGGGCCCGGCCGGTTCTTCGAAGGTGGCCGCCGGCTCCGGGTAGATGTCGACGGAGACGATGTCCTCCTCCGCCGCCCAGCGCCAACCGTCCTGCCCGGCGAACAGCGGCATGAAGTTGGTGGTGACGGGGACGTGCGGGCTGTGGGTGGCGACGATGTCGCGTTCCGCGGTGAAGCACTCCAGGAGCGCGTCGCTGGTGAAGCGGCGGAAGTCCAGGAGCTGCGCCGGGTTGTTGAGGTACTGGGCGCGGCGGGGCGGGATGATCTCGTCCCAGGAGTCGTAGCGCTGGCTCCAGAACGCGGTGCCCCAGGCCTCGTTGAGCGCGTCCAGGCCGCCGTGCCGGTCGCGCAGCCAGCGCCGGAAGTGGCGGGCGGTCTCGTCGCACCAACACGGGGTGCAGTACTCGTTGTTGATGTGCCAGACGCGGAGCGCCGGGTGGTCGCCGTAGCGGGCGGCCAGGTCCTCGGTGATGCGGGCGGCGTGCTCGCGGTAGACCGGGGAGGAGGCGCAGAACTGGTTGCGCGAGCCGTACCAGACGACCGCGCCGGTCTCGTCCCGCGGCAGGGTCTCGGGGTGGCGGGCGCCGAGCCAGGGGGGCGGCGAGGCGGTCGGCGTGGCCAGCGCGACGCCGACGCCGGCGTCGTGCAGCAGCCCGAGCACGGTGTCGAGCCACCCGAAGTTCCGTGCCCCCGGCCGGGGTTCGAGGGTGGCCCAGGAGAAGACGCCGACGGTGGCCAGGTTGACCCCGGCCTCCTTCATCAGCCTGACGTCCTCCCGCCAGACCTCGGGCGACCACTGCTCCGGGTTGTAGTCCCCGCCGAACAGCACCCTGCCCCGCGTCGCGTCCGCGAGCCCTGCCATGGTGTTCTCCTCCCGCCGATCTCCGTCAGCCCTTGACGGCACCGATCAGCATGCCCTTCTTGAAGTGCCGTTGGACGAACGGCGAGAGCACGGCGACCGGGAGCAGGGCCAGCACCATGACGGCGGTCTGCACCGCGAGGCTGGGGATCTGTCCGGTGCCGATCGCCTGGGCCATGCCGGCGGGGCGTTCGCCGGCGATCACGATCTGCTGGAGGACGTTCTGCAGCGGCAGCTTCTCCTGGTCGGTGATGTAGATGAAGCCGGCGAACCAGTTGCCCCAGTAGGCGACGGCGTAGAAGAGCGAGATCACGGCGAGCACGGCGCGGGAGAGCGGCAGCACGATCCCCCACAGGATGCGGACCTCGCTGGCACCGTCGATGCGGGCGCTGTCGATGATCTCCTGGCCGACGTTCATGAAGAAGGCGCGCAGCACCAGGATGTTGAAGACGTTGACCGCCATCGGCAGGATCAGCGCGGCGTAGCTGTTCATCAACCCCAGGCTCTGGATCAGCAGGTAGGTGGGGATGATGCCGGCGCCGCCGAAGAACATGGTGGCCATCAGGGTGAACAGCAGGGTGCGGTGCCAGAGCGAGCCGAGCCTGGAGAGCCCGTAGGCGGCCAGGATCGAGACCGCCATGGAGAGCAGGGTGCCGACGACGGTGACCCCGATGGAGACCATCATGGCCCGGGAGACCTCGCCGCCGCTGAGCAGCTCGCGGTAGGCGTCCAGGCTGATGCCCTGCGGCCAGACCACGAGCCCGCCGCTGCGGGAGATCGTCTCGGCGTCGGAGAGCGAGGTGACGAGGACGATCCACAGAGGGAAGAGGATCGCGAGCAGGGCGATGCCGAGGATGGTGCCCTTGGCGGTCAGCCCGACGCGGGTGGGTGGTTCCTCCCAGGCCGGCCGCACGCGCTTGCCGACCTCCTTCTCCTCGTCGTGGACGAGGACGCTGGTGTCGCTCATCGGCGCGAGTACACCCCCTGTTCGCCCATCGCGTGGGCTACCCGGTTGGCGGCCAGCACCAGTCCCACGCTGAAGATTCCCTTGACGATGCCGATGGCCGCCGCGTAGCTGAAGTCGCCGCCCTCGATGCCGCGGTGCCAGACGTAGGTGTCGAGCACCTCGGAGGCGCCGGGGCCGACGGCCGTGCGTTGGATGAGGTACTGCTCGCCGCCGATCGTCAGCATGTTGCCGACCTGGAGGACGAGCAGCAGCGCGATGACGGGGCGCAGCGCGGGCAGTGTGACGTGCCACATGCGGCGCCAGCGGCCGGCGCCGTCGACCGCGGCCGACTCGTAGAGCTCGGTGTTGACGGTGGAGAGCGCGGCGAGGAAGACGATGATCCCCCAGCCGGCGTCCTTCCACATCACCTGGGCGGTGATCAGCCACTTGAAGAATCCTGGGTCGGTCATCAGGTCGAAGCTGTCGGTCCAACCCCAGTCGCGGAACAGCTGGGCGAGCAGGCCCGCGCCGCCGAACAGCTGCTGGAAGACGGTGATGACCAGCACCCAGGAGAAGAAGTGCGGCAGGTAGAGCACGGCCTGGGACCAGGCGCGGACCTTGCTGTGCAGCACGCTGTTGATCAGCAGGGCGAGCGCGATGGGCACCGGGAAGTAGAAGAGCAGTTGGAGCCCGGAGAACATCAGGGTGTTCTGGACGGCCCGCCAGAAGTCGCGGTCGTCCATCATCCGTTGGAAGTTCTCCCAGCCGGTCCAGGCGCTGTTGGCCATGGAGTCGAAGAAGCCGTCGCCGGCGTACGGGCTGTAGAACTGGAAGGCGATGACGTTGCCGGCGATCGGGAGGTAGGCGAAGACCACCAGCAGGGCGACGGCCGGCAGCGTCATCAGGATGAGCGCGTAGTCGCGGCGCAGCTTGTGCCGGAACGTGATGCCGCCCGGCGGGGTCGCGGACCGCCGGCGCCCCCGGCCGGCCGCCGCCGCCTCGGCCGCCGGCGGGTCGCCGCCGCCCTCCGCCGGCGCCGGGGGGCGTGGAACCGTGCTCTGGGACACGGGAGCTCCTTCGTCTGTGGCCGACGGTCAGGCGTCGTCTTCGTCCAGCAGCCGCTGGTAGAAGTCGCGCAGCTCGTCGCCGCCGTTGCGGCGCCAGTCGGCCACGGCGTTCTGCATGTCGCGGATGGACTGGCGGCCGCGCACGACGTCGTCCTCCAGGTCCTCGAAGCCGTCGTTGATGTTGGCGAGCCGGGCGGGCTCCTGGATCTGGCGGCCGTAGAACAGCGGCTCGCGGGCGAAGGCCAGGTTGCGCTTCTGCCAGCCCGTCTGGTCCTCGACCATCTGCGGGGTGTCGGACCAGGCGATGGTGTGCTGCGGGGTGGCGATGAAGGTGTAGGTCTCGGGGATGACCTCGGTCTGGCCCAGGTCGGTGCGGACCGGCTGGCCGCCCTCCAGGTTGTAGTGGGTTCCCTCGATGCCGAAGGTGCGCAGCCGGTTCTCCACGGTGCCGTAGGGCGCGGCGGTGTAGTTGGCGATCTGGAGCGCCTCGCGGATGCGGTCCTCGGAGAGGTTCTTGTTGACGAAGGTCCAGATGGTGGAGCCGTTGCCCAGGTGGAGCACCGGGTCGTTGCCGCCGGCGCCGAAGTAGTCGAAGGCGTTCATCCGGAAGTCGGGGTTGGCGGAGAGTTGTTCGACGACCATGTTGTGCCAGACCCCGTCGCCGGTGAACATCATCAGGGTCTCGCCCGAGGTGAAGCGCTGGTTGGGGTCGCCGGAGACGGCCACCGAGTCGGGGTGGACGAGGCCCGCGTCGAAGAGACGGCGGGTCCACTCCAGCGCTTCCAGGTACTCGTCGGTCTCGTAGCGGTTGATCAGCTGGCCGTTGTCGCCCCGGGTGAAGTAGTTGGGCCGTTCGGGCAGCACGCCGAAGATGACCCACGCGGCCCACTTGACGTTTGACTCGAGGGCCCAGACCCGGTCGCCGGGTGAGGTGATCTCCTGACAGAGGGCGACGAAGTCGTCGGTGTTGGTGGGCACCTCCCAGCCGTTCGCCTCGAAGATGTCCTGCCGGTAGAAGGGCGCCACGCCGCCGATGGGGGCGGCCGGCATGGGCAGGCCGCGCAGCGCGCCGCCGAAGACGGAGGGCTGCCAGGCGGCGGTGGGGATGGCGGCGAGGTTGGGGTAGTCGAGGACGGCGTCGCCGGAGAGGAACGGGCCGAGGTCGGCGAAGCGGCTGCTGACGGCCTGCGGGATCTGGCCGGTGAGCTCCCAGCTCGGGATGCAGACCAGGTCGGGGATGTCGCTGCCGGCCAGCACCGCGCCGAGACGCTCGCCGTAGGTGTTGCCGTCCTGGGTCTGCCAGTTGATCCGGACGCCGATGCCCTCGTCCATGGCGGTCCAGAAGGCGTTGCCGGCGTCCGGCGGGGTGCCCCAGAGCGGCGTCATGGCGGTGAACTCGCCACCCCCGCCGAGGGGTTCTGGCACCGAGACGCCCAGCTCCTCCTGCGGGATCCAGCGGGTGTAGCCGGGGCTCGACCCGTTCTCGGCGGCGATGTCGGGCCGCACCGCGACGTCGGACTCCTGAAAGGTCGGCAGGATGCGCTCCAGGTCCGACTCCGAGGCCCGGCCCTCCTCGCCGCCACCGCCGCCCCCACCACCACCGCCGCCGCACGCGGAGAGCAGTGGCACGCCACCCATGGTCGCCGCGGCTGCGATCGCCGAGGACGCGAGGAAGTTTCTTCGACTAGGTCCGGGGCGTGAGTTGGGCATGCTCGTCAACCCTTCGTGGCTCTGCTTCATCGCAAGACCGTGGCGCAGGATGGTCGAAGCGCTTCGATGTTGCGCTGAGGTTAAGACCCCCCAAGTAGCCGCACAAGCCCTGCTTCACAGAAAATTCGACGCGCTTTCGAAGGCGTCGCAGGCCCGAGAGGCCAGGAGAAGACAGGGTAACCAAGGAGATGACGAGTCGTTGTCGAACGCTCTCTTGACAGACGCACCCTCAGAATCCCAGCATCGAAGCGCTTCGAAAACGGCTGTGGCAACGCGGTCGTGTCGACGATCGAGGCGATGCCCGTGACCGCGAGGGAACCTGGGGAACCAGAAGTGACAGACGGACCACCACCGTTCCGCGATCCGGCGCTGAGCGTGGCGGAGCGTGTCGCCGACCTGCTCGGCCGGCTCACGCTCGACGAACGCCTCGCGATGCTGCACCAGTTCGCGCCGGAGGTGCCGCGGCTCGGGCTGCCCGCGTTCCGCACCGGCCAGGAGGCCCTGCACGGGGTGGCCTGGATGGGGCAGGCGACCGTCTTCCCACAGGCCGTGGGTCTCGGCGCCACCTGGGACGACGCGTTGGTGCGCCGGGTCGGCGAGGCCACCGGCCGGGAGGTGCGCGCGATGCGCGCCTCGGACGAGCGGGTGGGGCTCAACGTCTGGTCCCCCACCGTCAACCTGCTGCGCCACCCGCTGTGGGGCCGCAACGAGGAGGGCTACGCGGAGGACCCGGCGCTCACCGCCGCCCTGGCCACCGCCTACACCCGCGGGCTGCGCGGCGACCACCCGCACTACTGGCGTACCGCCCCGGTCCTCAAGCACTGGCTGGCCCACAACCACGAGGAGCGCCGCGACACCGCCTCCACCTCGGTGCGGCCCCGGGTGCTGCACGAGTACGAACTGCCGGCCTTCCGCGGCCCGGTGGCGGCCGGCGCGGTGGCCGGCGTGATGCCCGCCTACAACCTGGTCAACGGCCGCCCCAACACCCTGTCGTCGCTGCTGGCCAGCGAGCTGCGCACCTGGACCGACCTGCCGCTCGTCGTCTGCTCCGACGCCTACGCGCCCGGCAACATCGCCGGCTCCCAGGGGTATCTCCCGGACCACGAGCGGGGGTTGGCCGCCGCGCTGCGCGCCGGCGTGGACAGCTTCACCGACCACGGCGAGGACTCGGCCCCGACGGTGACCCGGCTCACCGAGGCGCTGCGCCGCGGGCTGATCACCGAGGACGACGTCGACACGGCCGTCGGCCGGCTCCTCGGCATGCGGTTCCGGCTCGGCCAGTTCGACCCGGAACTCGACCCGCACCCCGCGGACGCGGCGTTCGACACCCCCGAGCACCGGGAGTTGGCGGTGCGGGCCGCCGAGGCCGCCGTGGTGCTGCTGAAGAACGACGGGCTGCTGCCGCTGGCGCCCGGCACCCGGGTGGCGGTGGTCGGCCCGCTGGCCGACGAGGTCAAGCTCGACTGGTACAGCGGCTCGCTGCTGCGTCGCAGCAGTCCGCTCGACGGGCTGCGCGACCATCCGGCCGTCGCCGCCACCACCTTCGCGGACGGCGCGGACGTGGTCCGGCTGCGCACCGCGGTCGGCTGGGTGCGGGTGCCGGACGGCGGCGCCGACGTGGAGCTCTCCGAGGCCGCCGCGCTCGACCCGGCGCTGCTGCGCGGCCGCACCGACCTGCCGCCGCTGGCCGGCGACGCGGCGCCCGAGGACGCGACCCCGCTGCGGCTCGTCGACTGGGGCCACGGGGTGCTGACGCTGCGCGCCCCCGCCGGGGGCTACCTGTCCGTCGCGGACGACGGCCTGCTGCGGGCCTCCGCCGCACAGCCCGGCGGCTGGGTGGTCCAGGAGACGTTCACCTTGGAGCCGCACGGCGGAGGCCACCTCCTGCGGCATCGGGGAACCGGCAACCATGTGTGTGTCGCCGCCGGCCGGCTGAAGGTTGCCGGGGACGGCGAGACCGGCGACGTCTTCCACGTGGAGACGGTGGAGCGGGGCGCGGACGCGGTGGCCGCGGCCGCCGCCGAGGCCGACGTGGTGCTCGTGGTGGCCGGCAACGACCCGCACATCAACGGCCGGGAGACCGAGGACCGCCTCACGCTCGCCCTGCCGCCGGCCCAGGACCTGCTGTGGCGGGCGGCGCACGCCGCCAACCCGCGCACCGCGCTGGTGCTGGTCTCGTCCTACCCCTACGCCGTGCCGGAGGCGGACGCCGCGCTGCCCGCGCTGCTGTGGACCGCGCACGGCGGCCAGGCCGCGGGCACCGCCCTCGCCAGGGTGCTGTGCGGCGACGTCTCACCGGCCGGCCGGCTGCCGCAGACCTGGTACGCCGACGACGCCGAGCTGCCGGGGCTGCTGGACTACGACCTGATCGCGGCGCGGGCCACCTACCTCTACTACGACGGCACCCCGCTCTACCCCTTCGGCCACGGCCTCTCCTACACCTCGTTCGACCACACGGAGCTGGTGGTCGCCACGGACGGCGAGACGCTGCGCGCCGAGGTGACCGTCACCAACACCGGACGGACGGCGGGTGACGAGGTCGTCCAGCTCTACGCCGCCGCGCCCGACGCGAGCGTGCCCCGTCCGCACGGGTGGCTGATCGCCCACCGGCGGATCACGCTCACGCCGGGCGAGAGCCGGCGGCTCACCTTCACGGTGCCGGCGCGTTCCGCGCTGGGTTTCCATGACGTCGCGCACGGCCGGTGGGCGGTCGAGCCGGGCGCGTACGCGGTGCGGGTCGGCGCGTCGAGCCGGGACATCCGGCAGACCGCGACCGTGCAGCTGACCGGGGAACCGGTCGGCCCACGGCCGGTTGGACGCGCCGGCCTTGCCGCCGTCGACTTCGACGAGAGCGAGGGCGTGCGGATCGTCGACCGCGGCCTGGTCGCCGGCGACGCGGTGGCCGCGCCTGGCCCCGGCGAGCCCGGCCGACTCCGGTTCCGCGCCTGCGACTTCGGCGAGACCGGGATCGGGCGCGTGCGGCTCCTCGCGTCCCGCGAGGAGCCGGGCGAGGCCCTGGTCGAGCTGCGCGTGCCCGACCTCGACCTCGCGATCCCCCTGCGGGTGCCGACCACCGGCGACCGCTACGACTACGCGTCGGTCACCGTCGAACTCCCCGACGCGGCACCGTCGTTGACGGGGGTGCACGACGTGGAGCTGGTCCTGCGGGACGGTCCCCTGCGGCTTGACCGGATCGAGTTCACCTGACGGGGTGGGCGGACCGGGGGTTTCGACCCCACCCTTCCGCCTACCGGCGGACCGGCGCCGCGCCCGGGTCGGAAGCCCCGGGGCGGCCGGCGCGACCGCCTGCGCCGGCGGGCCGGGGGGCACGACCGACGGGGTGGTCACGACTGCCGCCGCTGACCCCACCCACCCACCCGTCCGCCTACCGGCGGCACCCGCCGGCCGGGGGCGCTGCGCGCCCCACGGCAGGCCGGCCCCCGCCCAGCCGTCAGTGTCCGGGGCGCTGCGCGCCCCACGGCAGGCCGGCCCCCGCCCAGCCGTCAGTGTCCGGGGCGCTGCGCGCTCCACGGCGGGAACGCCTCGCGGCCGCCCGGCTTCGCCGGTGGGCACGACCGACCCGTGGGCGGGATTGCTGTAGTTCGTCCCAGCCACCCTTCCGCCTGCCGGACGGCCATCGGCCGGCCGGAGCCGCCGACCCGGCCCGCACCCGCCGGCCGGGGCGCTGCGCGCTCCACGGCGGGAACGCCTCGCGGCCGCCCGGGCTGCGCCGCCCGGCGCAGCCGGCGGGGTGGCGGGGGCCGTGTCCCCGCCACCCCGTGCCCGCGCCGTCCAGGACCGGTGCCGCCGGCAGGTGGCGCCGGCGGGTCAGAGCTGGAGGCCGGTGAGGACCATGACCCGCTCGTAGGTGTAGTCCTGCATCGCGAACGCCACGCCCTCGCGGCCGACGCCGGAGTCCTTGACGCCGCCGTACGGCATCTGGTCGGCGCGGTAGGACGGGACGTCGCCGACGATCACGCCGCCGACCTCCAGGGCGCGGTGGGCGCGGAAGGCGGCCTGCAGGTCGTGGGTGAACAGGCCGGCCTGGAGGCCGAAGGTCGAGTCGTTGGCGGCGGCGAACGCGGCCTCCTCGCCCGTCACCCTGGTCACCGACAGCACCGGGCCGAAGACCTCCTCGCAGGCCACCTTGGCGTCGGTCGGCACGTTCTCCAGGATGGTCGGCTGGTAGCTGGCGCCCTGCCGGACGCCGCCGGCCAGCACCTTGGCGCCGGCCGCGGTGGCCTCCTCGACCCAGGACTCGACCCGGCGGGCGGCGTCCTCGCTGACCAGCGGGCCGACGTCGGTGGCGTCGTCGGCCGGGTCGCCGGTGACCAGCGACTCCACGGCGGAGACCAGCCGCGGCAGCAGCCGGTCGTAGACGGCGTCGTCGGCGATCACCCGCTGCACCGAGATGCAGGACTGGCCGCCCTGGTAGTTCGAGAAGGTGGCGATCCGCTGCGCAGCCCAGTCGAGGTCGGCGTCCGAGGCGTAGTCGGCGAGCACGATCGCCGCGCCGTTGCCGCCGAGCTCCAGGGTGACGCGCTTGCGCGGCACCGACTCGCGGATGGCCCAGCCGACCGGCACCGAGCCGGTGAACGAGATGATCGGCAGCCGCGGGTCCCGCACCAGCGGCGGCATCGCGTCGTTCGGTACCGGCAGCACGCTCCAGGAGCCGGCCGGCAGGTCGGTCTCGGCCAGCAGCTCGCCGAGCAGCAGCGCGGAGAGCGGGGTGGCGGGGGCCGGCTTGAGGATGATCGGGGCGCCGGCCGCCAGGGCGGGGGCGACCTTGTGGGCGCAGAGGTTCAGCGGGAAGTTGAAGGGCGCGATGCCGAGCACCGGGCCGTAGGGGATGCGGCGGGTGAGGGCGAGCCGGCCGGCGCCGCCGGCGTCCGCGTCGAGACGCTGGGCGGTGCCGCCGTTGAAGCGGCGGGCCTCGTCGGCGGCCCAGCGGAAGACCGAGGTGCAGCGGGCCACCTCGATCCTGGCCCACTTCATCGGCTTGCCGTTCTCCGCGCTGATCAGCCGCGCGATCTCCTCGGCGCGCTCGCCGAGCCGGCGGCAGACGTGGTCGAGCGCGGCGGCCCGCGCATAGGCCGGGGTCGCGGCGAACTCGTCGGCGACGGCGGCCGCGGCGGCGACCGCCTCCTCCGTCTGCTCGGGGGTGGGCACACTCGCCGTGCCGACGGTCCTGCCGTCCCAGGGCGAGGTGACCTCCAGGGTGTCGTCACCGGTCGCCGGGCGCCCGGCGAGCCAGAACGCCTGCGGGGATGTCGCGGTGGTCATGCCGATCCGCCCTCTCGTCGATCGTCGAACGCGTACGCCTCTCCTTCCACGGTAGGCGCTCGCGCGGCGAAGGGTTCTTGTCCGGTCTGTAGCGGCGCGGCGCGCGGATGGGACGTTTCGTCGGGGTGACACGCGTCCGGATCACACCGGGCGCCATTGACCGGAGCATGCCAGTTCGCCAGCATGTCCCCCACCCCACTCGTCGCACGGACACCCACCAGGAGATGTGTTGCGACTTTCCAGACGAGGCAAGCGGACCACCACCGCGGCCGCCATCGTGTCCCTCGCCCTGGCGATCACCCTCGGGACGCAGGCGAGCGCCGCCCCCTCGCCGGGTGAGCCGGCGGACGCCGTCCCGGTCCAGCAGTACGAGGTCGCCGACGTCGACACCCAGACCGAGCGCACCGAGCTGGCCAGGACCGGCACCCCGATCGACGAGGTGCGCGACTCCTCGGTGGTGGTCACCGCCGACGCGGCGGACGCCACCCGGCTGCGCGACCTGGGCTACGAGCTCACCGCCCTGCCGGGCACGGCCACCGAGCGCAACGACTTCGAGATCTCCGCGCCGTCCGACTACCACACCGTCGCCAACGTGCGGACCATCGTCGACCAGACCGTTGCCGCCTACCCGAACCTGGTCAGCAGCCGGGTGATCGGCCGCTCCTACCAGGGCCGGGACATCATCGCGGTCAAGGTCAGCGCCGACGTGAACGTGGACGAGAACGAGCCGGAGGTCCTCTTCACCCACAACCAGCACGCGCGCGAGCACCTGACCGTGGAGATGGCGCTCTACACGCTGGAGGAGCTGACCACGCAGTACGGCACCGACCCGGAGATCACCCAACTGCTCGACACCCGCGAGGTCTGGCTGATCCCCACGGTCAACCCGGACGGCAAGGTCTACGACCAGGAGACCGCCACCAACTTCCGCAGCTGGCGCAAGAACCGGCAGCCCAACTCGGGCTCGACCGCGGTGGGCACCGACCTCAACCGGAACTGGGACTACCAGTGGGGCTGCTGCGGCGGCTCGTCGGGCAGCACCAGCAGCGAGACCTACCGCGGACCTTCGCCCGAGTCGGGCACGGAGACCCGGGTGGTCGCGGACTTCGTCCGCAGCCGGGTGGTCGGCGGCCAGCAGCAGATCACCGCGCACATCGACTTCCACACCTACAGCGAGCTGGTGCTGTGGCCCTACGGCTACACCTACTCGGACACCGCCGGCGGCCTGACGGCCGACGACGCGGCGGCGTTCCGCGCCCTGGGCACGGAGATGGCCGACACCAACGGCTACACGCCGCAGCAGTCCAGCGACCTGTACATCACGGACGGCTCGATCAACGACTGGATGTGGGCGGAGCAGGGGATCTTCTCCTTCACCTTCGAGATGTACCCGCGGTCCGCCTCGGGCGGCGGCTTCTACCCGCCGGGCAACGTGATCGACCGCGAGACGGCGCGGAACCGGGAGGCGGTGCTGCTGCTTCTCGACTACGCGGACTGCCCTTACCGGATCATCGGTGAGGAAGCGACGTACTGCTGACCCGACCGCCGGGGCGGGTGGACGGGGTTTCTCCCCCACCCACCCGCCCTTTCTCGCGCTCCGCGCGGGGTGGGCCCTGACGGGCCCGGCCGGCCTTCGGCGGCTGCGCCGCCGGGCGGGTGCGGCGCGCTTCGCGCGGGCTGTGGCGGCTACGCCGCCGGGGCG
>NZ_BAAGPR010000100.1:0-29403 GCF_054783955.1 Streptomyces mayteni
GCTGCCGCCGCGACCCGCCTGCGCGACATCCGCACCGGCGCCGGCCGGCCGCGCCCGCGCGGCGCCGCGCGGGCGCGGCACGAAAACCGCGCGTGCGCGAAGGGCTACCCCGTCGTCGCCGCCCGCCCAACCGACCCCGTCCCCGTTCACCCACGTCAGGAGCCCACTGTGCCGCTCGCCGGCGAGTCGCCACCGGACCGCCTCACCGCCAACCCCACCCGCACCGCCCGCCAGGCGGCGGACCACTCAGGGGCCACCCCCGCTGGCCGGCCGCGCACGCCATCGCCCACCGCCAACCCCACGGGGACCGCCCCCCGCACCGCCCACCACGCGGCAGATCACTCGGGGCACGCCCGCGGGCCGCGCAGGCCACCGCCCACCGCCAACCCCACGGAGACCGCCCCCCGCACCGCCCACCACGCGGCAGATCACTCGGGGCACGCCCGCGGGCCGCGCAGGCCACCGCCCACCGCCAACCCCACGGGGACCGTTCCCGGTACCGCCCGCCACGCGGCGGACCAAGCGGGGTTCGCCCCCGCCCGCCGGCCGCGCAGGCCATCGCTCACCGCCAACCCCACGGGCACCGCCCCCGGCACCCGGCGGACCGCTCGGGGTTCGCGGCCGCCGGCCCGCCCGCCAGGCAGGCCGCCGCTCGCCGGCCACGCCCGGGAGGACACACGCAGGTGACCACCACCGCACACCCCCTCCTGGCCGCGCTCGCGGCCGAGTTGCCGGCGGGGCGGCTCACCGCCGGCCCCGACGCGACCGCCCGCTACGCCACTGACCGGTCGGGGTTCAGGCCCGCCGGCGCGCCGCTCGCGGTCGCGCACCCGGCGAGCGCCGAGGAGACCGCGGCCGTGCTGCGGCACGCGTACGCGCTGCGCGTGCCCGTCGTGCCGCGCTGCGCCGGCACCGGCCGCACCGGCGGCGCGGTGGCCGGGCCCGACAGCCTGGTCCTCGACCTCAGCCGGATGAACCGCGTGCTGCGGCTCTCCCCCGAGGACCAACTGGCCGTCGTGGAGCCGGGCGTCGTCACCGCCGACCTCGACCGGGCCGCGGCCGCGCACGGGTTGCGCTACGCGCCCGACCCGGCGAGCGCCGCGATCTCCACCATCGGCGGCAACATCGCCACCAACGCGGGCGGGTTGCGCTGCGCCAAGTACGGCGTGACCCGCGAGGCGGTCCTCGGCCTGGAGGCCGTCCTCGCCGACGGCACCCGGCTGCGCACCGGCCGGTCCACCGTCAAGGGCGTCACCGGCTACGACCTGACGGCGCTGCTCACCGGATCGGAGGGCACGCTGGCCGTGATCACCGCGGCGACCGTGCGGCTGCGGCCGATCCCGGCCGAGACCGGCACGCTCGCCGCCTTCTTCGACACCTTCGCCGACGCGGCCGCGGCCGCCACCGCCCTCACCGCGGCCGGCATCGAGCCGGCGCTGGCCGAACTCCTCGACGGCTCCGTGCTGGCCGCCATCGACGCCTTCCAGGGCGGCGGACTGCGGGAACGCGGCGGCGCGCTGCTGATCGTCCAGTGCGACGGCAGTGGCGCCGGCGCCGACACCGCACGCGCCGCCCGGCTGCTCGCCGGCCACGGCGCCGCCCATGTCGAGGTCGCCGAGGACGCGGCGGGGGCCGAGGCGCTGCTGGCCGCCCGCCGGCTCGCCCTGCCCGCGCTGGAGCGGACCGGCCGGCCGCTGATCGAGGACGTCGCGGTGCCGAGGAGCCGACTGGCCGCCGCCGTGCGGGAGATCGAGCGGATCTCGGCCGCGCACGGCGTGCCCGTGCACACCCTGGCCCACGCCGCCGACGGGAACCTGCACCCGATCCTCGTCACCGACCCCGAGCTGCCCGAGATCCCCGAGCACGTGTGGCGCGCGGCGGACGAGATCTTCACCGCCGCGCTGCGCCTCGGCGGCACCCTCACCGGCGAGCACGGCGTCGGCCTGCTCAAACGCCGGTGGCTCGCCCGGGAGTTGGGGCCGGAGAACCTGGCCCTGCAACGCCGCGTCAAGGACGCCTTCGACCCGCGCCACCTCCTCAACCCCGGCAAGGCCCTCTAGCGCATGCCCGCAGCACCTCACGAAAGGCGGCCCCCATGGCCCGCGTCCTGCTCGTCGGCGGCAGCCCGTCCGCCCGTTCCCGCACCGCCGCGGCCCTCGACGCGGCCGGTCGTGCCCTGGTAGCCGCCGGGCACGAGACCGACTCGCTGGCCGTCCGCGACCTGCCCCCCGCCGCGCTGCTCCGCGCCGACTTCGCCGACCCGGCGGTGCGGGCGGCCGCCGCGCGGGTCGAGCGCGCGGACGCGCTGGTCGTCGGCACCCCGGTCTACAAGGCGTCGTACTCGGGTCTGCTGAAGTCCTGGCTAGACCTGCTGCCGCAGTACGCGCTGGCCGGGAAGACGGTCCTCCCGCTGACCACCGGCGGCTCCCCGGCCCACACCCTCGTCCTGGACTACGCGCTGCGCCCGGTGCTGTCCTCGATGGGCGCGGCGCACATCGCGCGGGGCTGCTTCCTGCTCGACAGGGCCATCACCAAGCCCACGGCCGACGCCGCCGCGCCGCACCTCGCGGCCGAGGCCCGCGACCGCCTCGACCGCGCGCTCGCGGGCCTGCTCGACGCCCTCAAGGCACCCTCGGCGCTGGCGAGTTGAGCCGGAGGTCGGCCGTCAGCGCCCTCGGGTGACCGGGGCCTGCCAGAGGGCGACGATCGCGTCGATCAGGCCGTCCGCCGTCTCACCCCAACTGGCGCGTGACGTCGGCAGGTTGTCCGCGAGGGCGCGTTCGCGCTCCGCCGTCATCTGGGTGATCAGATGCCGGGTCATGGCGCCCCGTTCGACGCGCACGTCGGCCGGCAGGTCGGGCAGCCGGCCGACGAGGCCTTCCTGGAGTCTCGCCATGGACGGCGAACTGGCCGCCGTCTCCTCGCTGCTGACGGCCCGCAGCGCCGGGTCGGTCTCGACCTGGGCCATGAACCTGGCGTACCAGCTGGGGGTGCCGAGCGCCGCGAGGTGCTCGGTGACGGGGCGGACCGCGCAGGCCACCCAGTCCCGCAGGTCGGCTGAGTCGTCCATGCCGGCCAGCATCCGGGCGCGGCCGAGATCCACCTG
Source organism: Streptomyces mayteni (assembly GCF_054783955.1). Classification (NCBI taxonomy): domain Bacteria; kingdom Bacillati; phylum Actinomycetota; class Actinomycetes; order Kitasatosporales; family Streptomycetaceae; genus Streptomyces; species Streptomyces mayteni. The sequence continues at coordinate 3,107 of NZ_BAAGPR010000100.1, forward strand.
CTCGGCGTGGCGCCTGACGATGGCGCGGACCAGGTCGGTCTTGGTGCCGAAGTGGTAGCTGACGGCGGTGTTGTTCCCCTGCCCGGCGGCCAGACTGATCTGGCGGTTGGCCACCGCGTGCACCCCGTCCTCGGCGAACAGCCGCTCCGCCGCCGCGAGAAGGGCCTCCCGCGTCGCGCTGACCTGTTCGTCACGTCTCGTTCTGCCGGCCATCCCCACCACCGCTTCAGGACCCCGGCCCGGTCGGCGAGGTCGAACGACGAAAGAGTACGCAACGACCCACCGGTTCCGGCCATACCTCGGATGCGCTCTTGAAGGAGGATCCCCCGCGGACGATAATTTTAAGTAAATCGATTGACTTAAATGAGCCGCACTCTCCCCGTCTGGAGACGACAGATGAGTCGACCCGACCCCCTCCTCCGGCTGCCGCTGCCCACCGAGGGGCCGCTGGACCCGCCGGCCGACTGGCAACAGCTCCGCGCGCGCTGCCCGGTGGCCACCGTCGAGCTCCCCAGCGGAGACACCGCCACCTACCTGACCCGCTACGAGCACGTCAGGTCACTGCTCACCGACCCGCGCTTCTCCCGCCCCACCGCCGAGGAGGGCGGCGCCCGGATCGCCCCGGAGGGCGGCGGCGGGGTGTCGACCAACGGCGACGCGACGCTGGCCGTCCCCAACCGGGGCGAGGCCCACCTGCGGTGGCGGCGCCATGTGAGCAGGTACTTCACCGCCAAGCGCGTCACGGCGCTGCGCCCCGGCATGGTGGCCACGGCCGAATCCCTCGTCGCCGACATGGTGCGCGGCGGCGCGCCCGCCGACCTCAAGGCCGCACTCGGCTTCCCGCTCCCGGTCTTCGTGATCTGCGACCTGCTCGGCGCGCCCGTCGAGGACCGGCTCCGCTTCTCCTACTGGTCCGACGCCTTCCTCAACGTCGACCGCTACACCGGGGACGAGAGCCACGCCGCCTACACCGACTTCGTGACCTACATGACGGATCTGGTGGCCACCAAGCGCGCCACGCCGGGCGAGGACCTGATCTCCACGCTGATCGAGGAGAGCCGGGCGGAGGGCGAGGGCCTCACCGATCCCGAACTCGTCGGCACCGCGATGGGTTTGCTGGTCGCCGGCCACGAGACCACCGCCAACATGATCGGCAAGATGGTCGCCCTGCTCCTCGCCGACCGTGGCCGGTGGGAACGCCTGCTGGCCGACCCCACCCTGGTGCGCACCGCGGTCGACGAGGTGCTGCGCGCCGACGCCAACCTCGGCGGCTTCGGCGTCCGGCGCTACCTCACCGAGGACTTCGAGCTCGACGGCACCGTGCTGCCCGGCGGCAGCACCGTCTTCTGCGGGGTCTCCGCCGCCAACCGCGACGAGCGGGTCTTCGACCGGCCGGACGAGCTCGACCTCGCCCGCACCCCCAACCCGCACCTCACCTTCGGCGCCGGGCCGCACTCCTGCCTCGGCCAGTCCCTCGCCCGCACCGAGCTCCAGGTCACCCTCGACGTCCTGCTCCGCAAGCTGCCCAGCCTCGAACTGGCCGTGCCGGTCGCCGAGTTGCGGCAGGTCGAGGGGCTGACCGTGGGCGGTCTCCGCGAGGTGCCGGTCCGCTGGTGACCCCGGGGCGGCCCGGACCTACCCGCGCCTCGTCAGGCCGGTGCCCTCGGGCGGGTCGATGCCGAAGTCGGCGCGGAGCAGGGCGAGAAGCTCCGCGTCGTCGACGAGTTCGCGCCGCTCCACGGTGGTACCGTCGGGGGCGGTGACGGTCAGGGTGCGGCCGGCGATCTCCCGGTGCCCGCCGTCGGCGGTGGTGCGTTGGAGGTAGAGGGAGCGGCGGAACGGCGACCGCGGATGGGTGGCGATGTGCCAGTTCATCACGGCGTAGTCCGCCGCCTCGAACGGCTCCAGGGTGAAGGCGTACTGGTCCCGCCACTCGCCGCCGACGAACCCCGCGGCGAACAGGGTGTTGCGCTCGTAGCAGTAGCTGCCCCTCGGCCGGCGGACCAGCTTCTCCTGCACGTCCGCCAGCGCCAGCGAGGGCGCCGTCCCCAGGACCACGGCGTCCAGGTTCTCGAACGGCAGCGCCGCCAGGTGCGCCCGGTGCAGCGCGCGCAGGGTCTCGGCGGTGGCCGCCCCGAGCATGCCCTTCCTGGTGCACGACCGGGGCGGGGGTCTGGGGGCGTCAGCCGGCGCCGGCGCCGCTTCCGACGAGGAAGCCGCACAGCGCTGCCCCGATGACGAAACAGGCCAGGACGAACGGGCCCGCGAAGCGTCCGGCGTAGGCCAGGCCCCGTTTCGTGGCTCTACTCCAGCGTTCGTGAAGGCGTCCGATGGGCGTCTCCTTCGTGGGCGCGTCTTCGATACGGGGAAGATGTGGCGCGTATTCGTGGTCTTGGCCGGAGGGCCTGTCGACGACTGATGCCGGATCAACGCGCCAATGCCGCTCAACGGTCACGAAGAACTGACTGCGTGCCAATCCTTCGTTTTCGGGATGGAGGAGAGCCCAGCGGGCGACCGGATCAGAGTTGCTGTCCACACGCCCGGACTGTTCGGGGCAGGTCATGCACTCCGCCTGATAGATGCGGTCCGGCGCGCCCTCGGCCCACTCAGCGTGGAGCACCAGCCGGGCGCCCCCACGATCACCTGAGCGCTTGCTGTCGCACCGCTCATGGTGCGCCCTCCGCGTGCTTCGTCGGGTGGTGGTCGGATGTCTGCCCAGACCGCCAGGAGTTCCCGGGAACGGGACGGACGGCCGGAATGGAGTGGGACCCTGCGGCGATGCGATTGCCCAGGGTCGGTTGCGTGCGGAGACCGGGCGGCCTCGGGACGAGGGGGAGCAGGAGCACGGGCCGAGCGGACCACTCGACCATGACCTGGTCTGAACGAACCTCGACGATGTGCTGTTGGCCGGCCCGGAGATGGGCGATCGCTTCCCACTGGCCGAGTTCGAGCCAGTCGAGGGCCCGCTGAACGCCCTTCGCGTCGAAGACGTGCAGTAGCACGCGGAGCTCCACGCGCAGCCATACCAGGGCGCTGTGAGGGGTGCTCGCCATGAAGTACCAGCCGCGGGCGGTCTGGCCGTGTGAGCCAGCGATGATCTGGCACCGCCACCGACGGGTGACGGCGAGCGGGCGCGTCACCTGGCGAGCGGGGGTGGCGGTCGGATCGTTCACCGCGCCACCTCGGCCCATACAGCCTTGCCGAGGGGACGGTCGTCCACGCCCCACCGCACCGCGAGGGCTTCCACGATGAACAGGCCGCGGCCCCTGACGCGTTCATCAGACTCGGGCTTGATGCGTGGCCTGCGGCGTACGGTGTCATGCACTTCGATGCGCACCACATCGGCGGCGGGCGCGATGACCACGCGCACCGAGTCCCCCGGTTCGGTGCCGTACCGAACGGCGTTGGTGACCAACTCCGAGACGATGAGCCGCGCGTCGTCGATTTGCGAATCTGCGAGGGCTGGAGTGAGCCGGGCCAGGACTTCGCAGACGAACTGACGTGCTGCTGCGACGACTTCCGGACCGCTGGAGTGTGTCTGCTCGGCAGGCGGGTCCGACGGAGGATGACAACGGCTGGTCCCTAACGTGTTCGGCCGCGTGATTGCCATGCAATCTCCCTCATGGGGCGGTGCCAGTCGGCGCAGGTTTCCGAAACGCCAGCGTTGGCACAATCACATTTCGTCGCTCCAGGGTGGACCTCAACACAGCTAGAATGCAAATCCGTAGAGTCAAGATGAGAATTTGCATGCACTCGCGAGAGTGAGGTTCGGAGGGGGAAGCAAGGCGCGTGACATGGTTAGAGGTCAACGGGCAGACTGTCGGCGAGGGCCCAGAACAGGAGGGAAGAGCCTTGAGCGTGCCCACCGTGCGCCGGCGCAGGCTCGGCGCGAAGTTGCGCGAGCTGCGCGCTGATCGCGACCTCACGCTTGACGACGTCGCCGAGAAGGCGCCCCGCCGGATTACGGTCGCCAAGCTTTCGCGGCTGGAGACTGCGCGAAGCGCCGCCAAAGCGCCAGACGTTGAGATGCTGCTCGACCTGTATGGCGTTGACGGGCCTGAGCTACGAGCCGCCCTGCTCTCCCTCACCCGTGAGGGGGCCAAACGCGGGTGGTGGCACAGTTACCGTGGCGTGCTGTCCCCGGTCTACGAGGACTTGATCAGCCTTGAGGCTGACGCGGCATCCGTGCGGACATGGCAGGTCGCCGCGATTCCTGGCCTGCTGCACACGGCCGAGTACGCACGGGAGATCATCAGAACGACCGCCATGTCGGAGGCCGTTGAGGCGAAGGTCGATGCCCTCGTCGAGGTACGCCTCGCTCGGCAATCCGTCCTCACTCGTGACGAACCAGTCGGTCTGTGGGCGATCATCGCGGAGGGCGCGCTTCGCACGCGATGTGTGGGTGATGGCGTGATGGACGACCAACTCGGGCGGCTGCTCACGCTGAGCAAGCGGCCCAACATCAACATTCAGATTCTGCCGACGGACGCGCCGCCTCACGTCGGGCAGATGGGCGCGTTCTCACTCCTCGGTTTCGAGGACCTCGTCGACCTCGACGTCGTCCACGTTGAGAGCCTCACATCGGCGTTGTACGTCGAGGAGCGGGCACAGGTGGGCGTCTACCGGGACGCTTTCGAGCGGCTGACCGCGACGGCGCTGTCGGTCGAGGCGTCCGCCGATCGCATCGCAGAGATAAGGGAACAGGGATGAGCCACATCGAAGACGCATCGACGCTCGCCGTCGCATGGTGGAAGTCATCACGCTCTGACACGGGGGCACAGTGCGTCGAGCTTGGCGTCGTCGACGATGAGATAGTCGCGGTGCGGGACAGCAAGGCCCCAACCGGGCCCGCGCTGTTGCTGAGTCGTGGGCAGGTGCGTGACCTGGTCGCCGTAGTGACCTCCGGTCGGTGGGACGAGGTATAGCAGGAGGAAAGGGCATACGCGCCCTCGTAGCCGGCGTGGTGCCGGTTGCGGGGGCACGGTCCTTGTCGGTCGGGACCGTGCTACGGGGTTCCGCCGACGCGGAGCCCGTCCTGCGGCGGCAGGAGAGGTTACGGGGACACCTCGGCCTCCGGCGGGGCGACGCGAACCCAGGGAGGTAGGAGCGGGCCGGACGCTTTCGAGGTCGACGCGTTCCTGAAGTGCCCGTCCGGTCAGCGCCTGTCTGACGCGTTCGCGCGCCAACGCCCGTGGATGAACGGTCCGTCGAGCTTCCCCCAGTGCTCCGGGCCAGCTCATTTGCGCGCTCGAACGTCTCGACACGGCTGGTGGGGGAGCGGGACATGGCGCCCTCTGGTGTGATCGAACAGCCGTAGACCCCTCTCTGTCACTGTTGTGTGAGACGTTCAGACACAGCCCGGGAAGAATCTGCGAACCGACTGGCTACCTCAGACGAAGGCTCTGATGCGAGGGGGGACATGAACCAGTTCGAACTGCGTCGTGTGGAACAGCAGCTCCGCGAAGCGTTGCAAGACACCGCCCTGAGTTGGGTGCTCGACGATGTCGACGCGGCGATCGCCGCGGGAGTGCCTGAGGAGAAGATCCTCCGCCGACGCCAACAACGCCGCGGCGAAGACTCCCCCGCCACGAGCCCAGCCGCGGCCGCGGCGCGATACGAGGTCGTGGACCGCAGCGCGCTTGGCCATGTCGAGTACGAGGCATCGCGCAAGCGAGGAACGCTGGTAATCGCCACGCGAGCCATGACGGATGAAGAACGTGTCCAGCTCATCCTGGAAGCGGTAAGGCGTGTGCTCGTCGAACTACCTGAAATGGAACTGGAAGTGCTGAAGACACTCCGGACCGAGCCCGAGGCCGACGTCGGCAGCCGGAGCACGGCTGAAGCGGTCGTGTTCGAACCAGATGAAAGCGCTCGATCGCACCGTAGCCGAACGGAGTTCTGGGGAGATCGAATGCCGACTGAGCGACGTACACGCGTCAGTCAACTGCTGGCCGATGTGACGAGGCAGGTTGTCAGTTGAGCACGGTCGATCACCTGATCAGTGAGATCAAGAGCCTGCTGGCGGCGGGGGCGGTGTCGTACGACTCCGCTTCGAAACCGTCAGACGTCTACGAGGGCTTCATCTTCTCCCTGATCGTTGCCACTGCGAGTCGGCATGGCGCCACTGTCATCTATGAGGACGTCTATGGGGCGAGGGCCAGCAGCCTTGTCTTCCGGACGGGGCCCGGTCATCTGTATAGCAACAGCCAGCCCTTCACCCACGCTGTGATCGAGTTCGACGGTGCTCCCGCCCTTGAGGTCCACCTCGGCGTGTACGTGACCGGTGCGTCGGGCGTCCTGCACGAATGCGACGTGCTGGTACTGCCAGCTGAGGAAGCTGCCCTGAGCCGGGCACAGGGCATCGCGCCGCGAGGCAGTCAGTGCGTCCTCATCGTCGAGTGCAAGTACTACGTCTCCAACCTCGGCATCGGTCTCGCGCGGAACTTCGAGGGGCTGCGCGCCGACATTCGCACGCAGAACGAGCTCTTCGTCTCGAACACCAGGTCATCGAGCATCGTGCGGTACCTCGATGCCCGAAAGAGAGGCTTCGAGCCGGACGTCGTGCCCAACTCACCGCAGGCAGGTTATCTCCAGGCGGAGATCAGGAAGACCTTCAAGAGCTACCTGAGCAAGCACGCACCCTCAACGGTGATCTGAGCCTGTCAGTCGAGCGCAAGGATTCCGCGCGAACGGATACGGCGGGATGATCGGCCGCCCTGTCAGCTTCCAACGAGCACCGGGCGTGCCGGGAAGCCGTGCTCGCGCCGCCTCGTTACTGAACGTATCGGCGTATTGACACAGGTGCCCGGAAGGGTGGATGGTCCGCAAGCAGGCGCAAGACGCTGGACATGGGAGGATGCCGTGGCACTACAGTTTATCGCGAAAGACCCGGAGACGGGCAGCAACGCGTCCCCGACGGTGTGGGTGGACGAGGCCGACGACGGGCTCCTGCTCCAGGGCTGGAAGGCGGGAGAGGAGACCCTGGAGGAGTGCCTGAAGACTGGGAGCATCCCCGACCACGAGGCGGTCATCAAGATCCCGGCCAGGATGATCCCGATCGTGAGGGAGGCGTGTGATGTCGCAGAACGTGCCCGACTTCGGCGAGCTGCTGGCGAACTGCCATAGGTCCGCCGTCCATCTCGAGATGCGGGACGCCTATGGCGTCTCCTACGAGGCCGACGACTTCGCCGCCTGGCGCGAGACCGGCCGCTGGGACAACCCGGCGTACTGGGCGCCGTGGATGGAGCTGGTGCGCGAGGCGGTCGGCCGCGGCGTGGAGATGCGACGCGCTCGCATCGTGTCCGAGCCGGTCACCGAGTACATCCGCTTCGAGCACGCCGGCACCGTCAACAACCTGGCGGCCGGCGAACAGGTCCGGTGGCTGCCCCGCCAGCAGGCCTCCGACATCGCGCTGCCCGGCAACGACTTCTGGCTCTTCGACGACCGCCTGGTCGAGTGGAACCACTTCACCGGCGACGGCGAGCTCGTAGGCCACGAACTGACCGACGACCCCGCCGTGGTCAAGCTCTGCGGCAACGCCTTCGAGACGGTCTGGCAGCGAGCTGTTCCGCACGACCAGTTCCACGTCTGAGCACCCCGTCTCCATGCCGGTCTCACCGTCGTCCAGCGTCCAGGAAGCCCGCAAGGCCATCGCGGGGCGGCTGCGCGCGGCACGCCTGGACGCTGGGCTGACCGGCCACAAGCTCTCGCTGCTGTGCGGCTGGCACGCGGCCAAGACGTCCCGGATCGAGAACGGCAAGGCGATCCCCACGCCGGCGGACATCCGGGCCTGGCTGACGGCCTGCCAAGCTGAGGAAGAGATCCCCGACCTCATCGCGTCCGCGCGCACCGCCGACTCCATGTACGTGGAATGGCGGAGACTCCATCGGGGCCTGCGCGGCATCCAGGAGTCCTACCAGCCGCTCTACGAGCGCACGCGCGTCTTCCGCGTCTACTGCTCCAACGTCATCCCCGGCCTGCTCCAGACCCCCGAGTACGCGGCCGCCCTGATGGGCGTGATCGCGGACTTCCACGGGACAAGCCACGAGGACTCCGAGGAAGCGGCGGCGGCGCGGGTCGAACGCTCGCAGGTGATCCGCAGTGGCCGGCACCGGTTCGCCCTGCTCGTCGAGGAATCGGTCCTGCGGTACCGCATCGGCGACGCCGCCGTGATGGCCGGTCAACTCGGCCATCTCCTCGCCGCGATGGCGCTGCCCGCCGTCTCCTTCGGGGTCATACCCGCCACAGCCCAGCGGCTGATCTGGCCGCAGGAGACGTTCAGCGTCTTCGACGACGAGTGCGTGGAGGTCGAACTGCTGACCGCCCGGGTCATGGTCACGGCGCCGACCGAGCTGAGGCACTACCTCAAGGCGTTCAACGACCTGTCGGCGATGGCCGTCCACGGGGCGGCGGCCCGTGAGTTGATCGCTGCGGCCCTCGACACTCTTGAGTGATTCCGCGCAATAATCCGCAAGAAGCTGGAGGCTGATCTCCGCCTCTCCCTACGGTCGTGGTACGCGCTTCCCCCGCTCGCTTGGAGCGACCATGCCCGATGTCTCAACGCCACCTCCTGAGCTCATGGTTGACCATCCCACCACCGACGTCACGGTCGTCACAGGGCTGGAAGGACCTCTCGAGCCGAGCACGCCCGTCCGCTGCCGGTACTGCCGGCACGACGTCGTGACGGACGACGACCACGCCGTCAACTGCGCCTGGAAGCGGGGCAAGGCGGGTGCGCGGTGAGTACCGCGATCCGCGTACGGCGGGAGCGAGTGATCTCTGGCCTGTGCCGGTACGCCGATGAGCACCCTGCCTATGCCGACTTCCACAGCGAGTGCCGCGGCAACTGGGTCGCCACCATCCGCCACGACAGCCAGTGGACCAGCACGCTGCGCGGATTCTGCGACTGCCCCTGCCACGCAGTGCCCACCACCGCCGACCAGGAGGCACGATGACGGTCGCCTGGACTCTGGCGGCTTTGGTCGTTGGCTGGTTGGTGGTGTCCCCGGTCTTCCTGGTGGCGGCCGGCCGTGCCTGGTCGGCCCCACTGTGCTCCGCGGAGCCCCCTGGGCCGTCGGGCGCCGGCCCCGCCGCACTCCAGGGCGGTGGCTCGAACTGCCGCGACCAGCAACCCCCACCTATCGACTCAGGGGAGAGAACGTGACGGCACAACCGATCCACGACGCCAAGCACGCGGCGTCCTGCTACTTCCGCACCACCGTCAGCGGCTCGCACCGCAAGGCCCTCATCCAGGTCTGCGAGCCCTGCAACGAGCGGTGCGCGCACTGCTTCGTGTCGGCCACTCGGCGCGGCGACTACATGCCCTTGGCCGGCGTCCGCAACAGGCTCATCCCACAACTCGTCGAAGCTCGCGTCACCCGGGTCACGCTCACCGGCGGCGAGCCGTTCATGCACTCGGACATCATCGAGATCGCCGACGCCTTCCACGCGGCCGGAATGGACGTGGGCCTGTGCACGAACGCGACCATGGTGTCCGACACGCAGATCGCCGTCCTCGCCGAGCTCGGCGCCCACATGAACGTGTCGCTCGACGGCTTCTCCGCCCACAGCCACGGGAAGTTCCGCGGCCGGCCCGAAGGCTTCGCCGAGACCATCGACACCGTGCGGCGGTTCGCCCGCGCCGGCATCCTCCAAGGCCTCCTGTGCACGCCCAACAACCTGGCGGAGGACGAGGAGTACGCCAAGCTGTGCGCCTTCGCCCGTGACCAGGGCGCCAGATACGTACTGATGAACCCCCTGGGGGAGATGGGACGCGGCCAGAACTCCGCAGGCAGGCTGCGTCGGCCCGACGACCACATGCGGCACATCCGCGACCTCACGCTCCCGTTCGTCGACGACGACCTGGAGCTGGTCCACATCCGGTTCCCCAACGACGACAAGCCGCTCGCCGGCTGCGAGGCCGGCACGATCATCTACGTCTTCACCAAGGGCGAGGTCGCCGTCTGCCCCTACCTCGTGTTCGCCGCCCGCACCCGCGCGAGCCGGCACCCCGACTCGGACTTCATCGTCGGCAACGCCTGGGAGCACGACGACATCGCGTCCCGCCTCGACGGCTACCGCTTCCACGAGCGGTTCACGGTCGGCGACAACGCCACCTGCGGCAGCTGCTCCATGTCCGCCGAGTGCGGCAAGGGCTGCCCGGCCGCCGTCGTCGCCGCCGGTCACCGGATCGGCGCCGTCGACAGCGAGCAGTGCCCCGTCGTGCCGCACACCGCCCGACCCCTGCCCGTGGTCGGCATCTCGTGACCGGCCAGCGTGGGCTGCTCGTCTCCCTCGACGGCCCGGGCGGCGTCGGCAAGTCCACCGTCACCGCGGCCGTCGCCGAGCAGCTGCGCGCCGCCGGCCTCCCGGTCCTGGCGACGCGCGAGCCGACCGACACCCCGCTGGGCACCCTCGCCCGGCACGGCACCGACACCTACCGCGGCCTGGCCATGGCCCACCTCATCGCCGCCGACCGCTACCACCACCTCGACACGGAGATCCGCCCCGCCCTCGCACGCGGCGAGATCGTCCTCAGCGACCGCTACCTCGCCTCATCCCTCGTGCTCCAGGTCATGGACGGCGTCGACCGCCAAGAGGCATGGCAGATCAACCGGCACGCCGACCTCCCCGACCTGGCCGTGCTGCTGACCGCACACCCCGACATCCTGACCGCCCGGCTCGCCCAACGCGGCACCCACAGCCGCTACGAACGCCTGCCCAACGGCAGCGTCAGCGAACACAGGCTGTTCGCCCTCGCCACCACGACCCTCGCCGAGGCCGGCGTCCGCGTCCTCGAACTCGACGCGACATCCACCCCACCCGCCTCCGTGGCCCGTACCATCACGACCGCGATCACCGATCTCTACCGCAGGGGCGCTGATGACCAGCCAGCACCAGCCGACCTCCCTGGGCGTGCTGACCTTCAACCTCAACCGCCCCAGCGCGGAGCGGGCTGAACGCCAACTCGCCTACCTCGCCGGGCGCCCCGAACAGGTCCTGGTCCTCACCGAGACCGCGCCCAACGCCGGCTGCGACCTGATCGCCGAACACTTCGCCGCCGCCGGCTACGCCGTGATGTTCCCCCGACCGCCCGAGGCAGGGGAGCGCGGCACCATGATCGTAAGCCGCCTCGCACTCCGCCCCTGCCCAACCAAGTTCGGCTACCTCCCACACCGCGGCGTCGCCGCGACCCTCGACACTGACACCGGGCCACTGGACATCGTCGGCCTCTACGTCCCCTCCCGGGACATCACCGTCGAGAAGGTGGCCCGCAAGGAGACGTTCCTGCGCGAGTGCCGATCCGCACTCTCTGACCCCGCCGGGCGCCCTCGGCTGGTCATCGGCGACTTCAACATCCTCGAACCCGACCACCACCCCCACTTCCGCTTCTTCCGCCCGTTCGAATACGACTTCTACCGCTGGCTCGGCAACGACCACACCGACGCCTTCCGCCACCTCCACCCCACCACCAACGCCTACTCCTGGGTCGGCAAGACCGGCGACGGGTACCGCTACGACCACGCGCACGTCTCCGCCAACCTCGCCGACACCATCCGCGACTGCCACTACGTTCACGAACCCCGAACCCAGCCACCCCGACTCACCGACCACTCAGCCCTGACCCTGCGGCTCGCCCTCACCCCGACCGCTACGCTGCCCATCACCCCTGACCACCTCAGCAACCCCCGCACACTCTTCTGAACCACAAGCACCCCAAGAAAGCCCCCGCATGGACGACACCTGGCAGACCATCGAGCGACTGCGCGCATGGCTCGACGCCGAGAGCCCCGTACCGCCCGACACCGCCAAGCTGCTGCGCATCATGAAGATCGGCGAGGAATTCGGCGAGGTCACCGAGGCCGTCCACGGAGCCACCGGCGCCAACCCCCGCAAGGGCCACAGCCACACCTGGGACGACGTCATCAAGGAACTGTGCGACGTCACCCTCACCAGCATGGTCGCCCTCGCCACGCTCACCGACGACGCCCAGAAGGTGTTCGAAGCGCGCCTCCAGGAGATCGCGGATCGGTCACTCGACCGATAGCAAAACTCCGCCTCATGCTCCGCCCGGTTCACCCGACGAGTCGGCGCCACGAAGCCGCGTGCGGCGTGGCATTCGGCGAGTAGTCGTGCGGCGTCCCAGCCCTCGACTTCGGCAGCGCCCAGAGCGCGCTCCACGGCCGACCAGGCGTCGGCTCCGATGAACGTCTCGGCGGCCCGCCCCAGCAAGCGGCGGGCCGTTTGCTTGAGGCGGACCGGCCTGGAACTGGCCGTGCCGGTCGCGGAGTTGCGGCAGGTCGAGGGGCTGACCGTCGGCGGGCTGCGCGAGGTGCCGGTCCGCTGGTGACCCCGGGGCGGCCCGGACCTACCCGCGCCCCGTCAGGCCGGTGCCCTCGGGCGGGTCGATGCCGAAGTCGGCCCGCAGCAGGGCGAGAAGCTCCGCGTCGTCGACGAGTTCGCGCCGCTCCACGGTGGTGCCGTCGGGGGCGGTGACGGTCAGGGTGCGGCCGGCGATCTCCCGGTGCCCGCCGTCGGCGGTGGTGCGTTGGAGGTAGAGGGAGCGGCGGAACGGCGACCGCGGATGGGTGGCGATGTGCCAGTTCATCACGGCGTAGTCCGCCGCCTCGAACGGCTCCAGGGTGAAGGCGTACTGGTCCCGCCACTCGCCGCCGACGAGCCCCTGGAGCACCCACAGGTCCGCGGGAGCGCCCGGGTGGGGCTCGCGCACCAGCCGGTTGCGGCGCGGCCCGGCGGCCGCCTCCCGCCCGGCCACCAGCGGGATCGCCTCCAACAGCCCGGCCGCGGCCCCGAACCCGACGTCCGCCAGGAACGGCTCGGCCTCGCCCGCCACGTCGACCAGCAGCGTCATGTGGGTACGCGGCCTGGCCGTGCCGCCGCCGCCCATCCGCACCCGGGCGGCCAGCCCGGTCACCCGGAAGCCGAACGCCGCGAGGACGGCGGCGAACAGGGTGTTGAGCTCATAGCAGTAGCCGCCGCGTCGCCGGCTGACCAGCTTCTCCTGCACGTCCGCCAGCGCCAGCGAGGGCGCCGTCCCCAGGACCACGGCGTCCAGGTTCTCGAACGGCAGCGCCGCCAGGTGCGCCCGGTGCAGCGCGTGCAGGGTCTCGGCGGTGGCCGCCCGCGGCCCGGTCCAGCCGATGCGGTCGAGATAGGCGCCCAACTCCAGGCCGGCCGTGGGGCCGGCGTCCGCCACCGTGACATCGGGTCCGCGCAACGCGTTCATGGCCGCCACGCTACGCCCGGGCCGGCCGGGCCGCCTCCGTCCCCGGACCTACGTCCCGACCAACGGCCGGTGATCGGCGGGTTCGGGTTCGGCAAACTCCGCCGGCATCCCCGCCGGGGCCGCCGTGCCGCGAGTAGCCTCCGGAGCGGAGACCCGGGGAGCGGATCCGGGGCGGGCACTCAGGAGGCACCTCGCCATGTCGTCCCCACAGGTCACGTCGGCCCGGGCGCGGGAGCGCGGCGAGGAGATACTCGCCGTCCTCGACACCGCCTTCGGCGAGCTGCTGGCGGCCGACCCGGCCGCGTTCCGGGTGAAGTTCCGGAAGATGGCCGCCTCCGCCTTCGCGTTCTACCGCGGCACGGCCTGCCTCTTCTACCGGGACCTGGCCGAGGAGCACGCGGAGGACCCGTTCCTCGACGAACGCACCTCGCGGGTGTGGATCCACGGCGACCTGCACGCCGAGAACTTCGGCACCTACATGGACGCCAACGGGCGACTGGTCTTCAACGTCAACGACTTCGACGAGGCGTACGTCGGCCCGTTCCTGTGGGACCTCGAGCGGTTCGCCGCCTCGGTGGCCCTGCTCGGCCACACCAAGGCGCTCAGCGACGCGGTGATCGGCGACCTGGTCCGCGCCTACGCGGCCGCCTACCGCGAGCGGATCGCCGCGCTGGCCGCCGGGGCCGACGCCGCGGCGGTGCCGCCGTTCACGCTCGACACGGCCCGCGGCCCGCTGCTCGGCGCGCTGCGCGACGCGCGGACCCGCACCCGGTTCGGGTTGCTCGACACGATGACGGAGATCCGCGACCACGAGCGCCGGTTCGCGCCGGGCGGCGGCGCGGTCGCGCTCGACGCGGCGTCCAGGGAGCGGGTGCTGGCCGCCTTCGACGGCTACCTGGGGTCGCTGCCGCCCGCCCGCCTCTCCCGGCCGGACACCTACCGCGTCAAGGACGTCGTCGGCCGCCGCGGCGTCGGCATCGGCAGCGCGGGACTGCCCTCGTACAACATCCTCCTGGAGGGCAACAGCGACGCCCTGGAGAACGACGTGGTGATCTACCTCAAGCAGGCGCAGACCCCCGCGGTCTCCCGGCACATCACGGAGGAGCGGGTCAGCTCCTACTTCCGGCACGAGGGGCACCGCACCGTCATCTCGCAGCGGGCGCTCCAGGCCCACGCCGACCAGTGGTTGGGCTGGACGGTGCTGGACGGCGCGGGTCAGCTGGTGGCCGAGGTGTCGCCCTACGCCGTGGACCTGGACTGGTCCGACCTCGACGACCCCGCCGAGATCGCGGAGCTGGTCGCGGACCTGGGCCGCGCCACGGCGACGATGCACGCGGCCGCCGACGACTCCAGCGGCCACTCGCTCGTCCCCTTCTCCACGGAGCGCGCGATAGACGAGGCGCTCGCCGCCGACGAGGCCCGGCTGCCCGAACTGCTCGTGGACTTCGCGCACGGCTACGGGGCCAGGGCCAGGGCGGATCACCAGATCTTCGTCGACCTGTTCCGCAACGGCCGGATCCCGGGCCTCTAGCCCGGCTCCGCGGCAGCGCGCCGCGCCACGAACACGAACTCCTTGCCGGGCCTGTCGGGTGCGTCGCGTACGTCCTCGACGACGAAGCCGTGCTCGCGCAGGTTCCGTTCGACCTCCGTACGCTCACGGAAGCGGAGTGTCGACTCCGAGACCAGTACGGCCCCGTCAGCGGCGAACACGTGCGTGCCCCGGAAGCTCACCAGCGGCAGGCTCACGTCCGTCAGCTCGCCCCAGCTCTCGACGCGGCCGACGCCCGGGATGTCCGTCACGCGGTACGTGGTCTCGCGGCTCCACTCCGCCCACTCCTCCCACACGCGCCGCGCCGGATCACGTGTCTCGAAGACGAGCCGCCCGCCGGGCCGCAGCGCCTCGTACGCGCCGCGCAGCGTGGTACGCCACGCCCGCGGATCGGCGATCGCCTGGGCGACGTTCGCGGTCATCGTCACCAGGTCGACTCGCAGGGGCGGCAGGTCCCCCGCGTGGCCGTCGAGCCAGCGCACCCGCTCCGCGCCCGGCTTGCCGCGCGCGACGTCGACGGACGCCCGCGCGGGATCGATGCCGGTGACCGCGATCCCGCGCTCGGCGAGCAGCAGCGCGAACACGCCCGTACCGCACCCGATGTCCAGCACGGACCGCGCGCCGAACTCCTCCGCCATCGCGAGATACGCGTCGAGATCGCCGCGGTCCGGATCGAGTGGGTCGTAGATGGCGGCGAGGCGCGGATGCCCGAAGGCTGCGTCGACCATGGGGCGAATATATGTGGCCCCGGTCGCGCGCGGCCACTGACTTTTCGGGTCGGGGGCCAGCCGGACGTGGCGTGCGCGACGGGTGCGAGGACTTCGGCGCGCCGACCGGCGGTCGGGTGGTGTTAGGGTCACCGCGTGGTTACGGAACGAGCTCTCTCCGCCACGCCGGGTGTCCGTTCGTGGGCGCGTCGCCGGCGGCTGTGGTGGGTGAGCGCGCTCCTGCTGGGGCTGGTCTACATGCACGGCGTCAGCGCGGAGGGCGTGCTGGCGCACGTCGCCCCAGGCGCGTCCGCGCCGGTGTCCTGCGCCGGCCAGGCGGAGATCGCCGCCGAGGACGTGGCGATCCATCAGCACGACGACCACGGCGCCTCGCACCCGGGCGGGGAGTGCCTGCCGGGTCAGCCGCAGCCGGGGCCCGAGGCGCCGGACCCCGGCCCGGCGCCGACCGCCAGGGGCGCGGACGCGCCGCTCGACGCGGCCCCGACGTCGCTCCCGCGCGGGGCCGGTTCCGCGGCCCCGCCCCTCGACGACCTGACACGTTCGACGGTTCTCCGGATCTAGGGCCTGCCGCGCGGCGCCCCGGCGCCCCGCCGTCGTCCCCTCACCACTCGTCGATCGTCCGCGGGTGGCGCCTCCGGCTCCCCGCCAGGCCGCCATGACGGCGGCCCGCGCACCCGCGTCGCTCGTCGACTCGAACCCGAGAACGAGAAGATGCACCCTCAGACGCACACCCCCACGCACGTCCAGACCGTGACGACCACCACCGAGCCACCCCTCGGCCGCACCGCCCTCTCCGGGCTGGTCGGCAACACCCCGCTGCTGCGCGTCTCCGAGCCGTTCGCCCCGGCCGGGCGCGGGTTCTGGGCCAAGCTCGAAGGCTTCAACCCCGGCGGCATCAAGGACCGTCCCGCGCTGCACATGGTCGAACGGGCCCGCGCCCGCGGCGAGTTGCGGCCGGGCGGCCGGATCGTCGAATCGACCAGCGGCACCCTGGGGCTCGGCCTCGCCCTGGCGGGCATGGTGTACGGCCATCCGGTCACGCTGGTGACCGACCCCGGGCTCGAACCGTCCATGGGCCGGCTGTTGGCCGCCTACGGCGCCGAGGTCACGGTGGTGTCCGAGCCTCATCCGGCGGGCGGCTGGCAGCAGGCCCGCCGCGACCGGGTGCGGTTGCTGCTGGCGCGGCACCGCGGCTCCTGGTGCCCCGACCAGTACAACAACCCGGACAACGTCGCGGCCTACACGCCGCTCGCGCTGGAACTCGGCGCCGAACTCGGCCATGTCGACGTGCTCGTGTGCAGCGTCGGCACCGGCGGCCACTCGGCGGGCGTCTCGCGGGTGCTGCGGCAGCTCTACCCCGAGTCGCGGATGGTCGGGGTGGACACCGTCGGCTCGACGATCTTCGGCCAGCCCGCCGGCGACCGGCTGATGCGCGGCCTCGGTTCGAGCATCCACCCGCGGAACGTGGCCTACGACCGGTTCTCCGAGGTGCACTGGGTGGCCCCGGCCGAGGCGGTGTGGGCCTGCCGCCGGCTGGCGGCCTCGCACTACGCCACCGGCGGCTGGAGCGTGGGCGCGGTCGCCCTGGTGGCGGGCTGGCTGGCCCGCACCCTGCCGGCCGACACGCGGATCGTGGCGATCTTCCCCGACGGCCCGCAGCGCTACCTCGGCACGGTCTACGACGACGACTACTGCGCCGCGCACGGGCTGCTCGACTCGCCGCCGGCGGCGGAACCGGAGACGGTCGCCCGTCCTGACGAGCGCGAGGTGACCCGCTGGACCCGTTGCACCACGGTGGTCGACCCGCTCGCGACCGCCGGGGCCAGGGACGAGGAGAGCGCGGCGGAGGGTGAGGGCCGGTGAGGGGGACGTTCACCCGGTTCCGCTCCCACGAGCGTGGCGTGCGGCTGTTGATGGTCAACCAGTTCGCCATCAACCTGGGCTTCTACATGCTCATGCCCTACCTGGCGGCCCATCTCTCCGGGACGCTCGGCCTGGCCGGCTGGCTGGTCGGCCTGGTCCTCGGGGTGCGGAACTTCAGCCAGCAGGGCATGTTCCTGGTCGGCGGGACGCTGGCCGACCGGTACGGCTACAAGCCGCTGATCGTGGCCGGGTGCGCGCTGCGGACCGCCGGCTTCGTCACCCTCGGCCTGGTCGACTCGCTGCCCGCGCTGCTGGCCGCCTCCGCGGCGACCGGGTTCGCCGGCGCCCTGTTCAACCCCGCCGTGCGCGCCTACCTCGCCGCGGACGCGGGTGACCGCAGGGTCGAGGCGTTCGCGCTGTTCAACGTCTTCTACCAGGCCGGGATCCTGCTCGGTCCCCTGGTCGGCATGGCGCTGATCGGGATCGACTTCCGGGTGGCCTGTCTGGTCTCCGCCGCGGTCTTCGGCGTGCTGAGCGTCACGCAGATCCGCGCGCTGCCGCCCCGGGCCAGCGGCGATGGCGGCGGCGGGCGGGAGCGCGTCGGGTCGCAGTGGCGGAACGTGCTGGGCAACCGGCCCTTCCTGCTGTTCTCGGCGGCCATGATCGGCTCGTACGTGCTGTCGTTCCAGGTCTATCTCGCGCTGCCGCTCGAGGTGCGCCGCGTCGTCGGCGCGGGCGAGGCCGGCACCGCGACGGTCGCCCTGCTCTTCGCGGTCTCCGGCCTCGCCACCATCCTGGGGCAGACCCGGGTGACGGCCTGGTGCGCGGCCAGGATGGCGCCCGGGCGGGCGCTGGCCCTCGGCCTGCTGGTCATGGGGGCGGCGTTCCTGCCGCCGCTGGCCGCCACGGCCGTGCCGGTGCCGGCGGGCGGGGCCGGGCGGTGGCTGCTGGCGGCCGTGCCGCCGGTGCTGGCCGCGCTGTCGCTCGCCCTGGGGACGATGATCGCCTACCCCTTCGAGATGGACACCATCGTCCGGCTCTCCGGCGACCGCCACCTGGCCACCCACTACGGCCTGTACAACACGATCTGCGGAGTGGGCATCACCCTCGGCAACCTGCTGACCGGCGCGGTGCTCGACGCGGCCCGAGGCGCGGGCCTTTCGGCGCTGCCGTGGTTCGCGCTCCTCACCCTCGGCACGGCCTGCGCCGCCGCCCTCCACGGGCTGCACCGCGCCGGCCGCCTGACCCCGGCGGACGCCGGGCGACCAGAGCCGGCCCTGGCCTGACCGCCGCCGAGGCCGGCTGCCGCCGCCCCCGCCCGGGGACCAGTGCCCGGGGCAGCGGGCGGCGGTGGTCGCCGGCTCGTGGCGTGGCTCGGAGGCGGTTGCCGAAGGGGTCGCGCAGTCCGCAGTCGATCCCGTAGGGGCGCTCGGTGGGTTCCTCGGTGAACTCCACGCCCCGCTCCAGCAGTGTCCGGTAGGTCTTCCGGCAGTCGTCGGTGGTGAGGATGAGCCAGCCGCCCATCGCCCCCTTGGTCACGAGCTCGCGCACCTGCGCGGCCGTCTCCTCCGACATCGCCGGGGCGCCGGGCTTCTCCAACAGGATCTGCCGCTCGGGGTGGCCGGGGACGCTGACCGCGAGCCAGCGCATGAACCCCAGGTCAGAAGTCGAGGGCTTCGTCCTGGTCGTGCACGAATATCTGCGAATGAGTGATTGCGGTGAACATGGGCGCCACGCTACCCAGCGGGCCGGGCGGAAACTTATCCGAAACCGCTCAGTCGCGGGGCGCCAGGACAGGCTGTCCGGCCAGACGCCCGGCCAGACGCTCGGCCGGGCCCACGCCATGGTGAAGCACGTCGGCACGCCCGAGGCCACCGGCGCCCCGCGGTACGCCCGGGGCGACCGGCCGACGATGTCGCGGAACGTGCGGCTGAAGGTGCCGGGGCTGGCGAAGCCGACCTCGAAGCAGATGTCCGTCACGGCCCGGTCGGTCTCCCGCAGCAGGAACATCGCCCGCTCCACCCGGCGGCGCCGCAGGTAGCGGTGCGGCGTCTCACCGAACGTGGCGCGGAAGGTGCGGGCGAAGTGCGCGGGCGACACGTGCGCGATCCGGGCCAGGGCCGGCACGTCGAGCGGCTGCGCGTAGGCACGGTCCATCGCGTCCCTGGCCCTGAGCATCCGGCGGTTGCTCTCCTCTGCGGCGCTGCTCACGGCCCCATCCCACCACGCCGCGAGCGAGCGGGTCCGGCTGCCGGCGCCGCTCCGCGCATACCGTGACGCGCCGAGGGGGCGACGAGCACGGCGCCGACCGCGGTGAGGACGACGAACAGGCCGAGGATCGACACGGGCGCGATGTCCTCGCGGAGCACGACGGTGCCGAGGAGCACGCCGACCACCGGGTTGACGTAGGCGAAGGTCGAGGCGACGGAGGCGCTGAAGGTGCGGACGACGACGGCGTAGGCGCTGAGGGAGATCGCCGAGCCGAACACCACCAGGTAGCCGAACGCGGCCCACTGGGCGGCGTCGACGTGGTCGGGGCGCGGGGCGCCGATCGCGAGCGCCGGGACGGCGAGGACCAGCGCGGCCGTGGTGAACTGGGTCGCGGCCAGCGACGGGATGGTGAAGGCCGGCGCGACGCGCTTCTGGAGGGCGGTGCCCATGGCCCAGGTGGCGCCGCCGCCGACCAGCATGAGGATCGTGACGGCGGCGTGGTCGGGATCCAGGATGTCGGCCGAGAACAACCCGGGCGCGACGACGAGCCCGAGGCCGAGGAAGCCGACGCCCAGCGCCCCGAGCACCCGCCGGGACGGCGGCGTCCTGGTGAGGACCGCCTCGGTGGCCACTGTCCAGAGCGGGATCGTGCCCATCGCCATCACGATGAAGCTGGAGGAGGCGTAGGCGGCCGAGTAGGTGGCGAGTCCGTTGCCGGCCGCCCACATCAGCACCCCGGAGAGGGCGGCCAGCGCCCGGGTCCGCCAGGGCACCGGGGCGAGGCGCCGGCGCACGGCCAGGGCCATGACGCCGAGCAGCGCGGCGGCCGCGACCGCCCTGAGGAACTGGAGGTGGACCGGTGAGACGGCGCCGTCGCCGACGACGACCCGCACCGCGAAGTAGGTGCTGCCCCAGATGAGATAGATCGCGGCGAGCGGCAGATAGCGCGCTCCCGACCGCCCCGTGGCCACCCGCCCCGCCCCTTCCCGACACTTGCACGCATCGTTGCATGCAAGACGCTAGGCTGTCCCCCATGCCGAACGCAACCGCGATGGCCGAGCGGGCCTACGCGCACACCAAGCGGCTCGTGCTCTCCGGCGAGCTGCCGCCAGGGCAGTTGATCAACGAGAGCGCCATCGCGACCGAGCTGGGGATCAGCCGCACCCCCGTGCACGAGGCGTTCCTGCGGCTGGAGACGGAGCGGCTGCTGGTGCTGTATCCGCGCCGGGGGGCCGCGGTGCAGCCGATGGCCCCGAACGAGGCGCGCGACGTGGTGGAGATGCGGCAGGCGATCGAGTCCGCCGCGGTCCGCCGCGCGCTGGCGGACGCGGCGCCGGCCGAGCCGGTGCTCGACGGGCTGCGCCGGCTCGTCGCCGAGGGGGACGCGCACAACGCCGCCGGCGACCTGGAGGGGTTCGTGGAGTGCGACGCCGACCTCCACGGCGCCCTGATCGCCGCGTCGGGCAACACCACCGCGAGCCATCTCTACGACCTGCTCCGCGACCGCCAGTCGCGGCTCAGGCTGCAACTGCTGCGCCTGCTCCCCCAGCACATGGCGGCCGCCGCGGCCGAACACCACGACCTCCTCGACGCCTTCGCCACCCGGGACGCCGGCCGGTACGAGGAACTGCTCCGCCGCCACCTCGAGTTCTACCGCCACTCCTGACCGGGCCCCGCCCCGGTTCCGTCGCCGACCTGGAGAACGTCCATGCCGCAGATCGCCTCCACCGTCCGGGCGATACCCGCCTCCGGGATCCGCCGGATCTTCGAGCTGGCCGCCGAGCTCGACGACGTCATCCAGCTGAGCATCGGCGAGCCGGAACTGCCGGTGGCCCCGCACATCCTGGACGCCGGCGCGCGGGCCTGGCGGGACGACGTCACGAACTACACGCCGAACAGCGGGATCCCCCCGCTCAGGTCGGCGATCGTCGGGAAGCTCGCCAGGGACAACGGCTACCGCGTCGGCGACGACCAGGTCCACGTCACCGCCGGCGGCGCGCAGGCCCTGCACCTGGCCATGTCCTTCACCCTGGCCCCCGGCGACGAGATCCTCGTCCCCGACCCCGGGTACGCGACGTTCGCGATGACGCCACGCCTGCTCGGCGCGGTCCCGGTGCCCTACCGGCTGCGGGCCGAGCACGGCTTCACCCCCGACCTGGCCGCGCTGGCCTCGCTCGTCACGCCGAGGACCAGGGCGCTGCTGGTCAACAGCCCATCCAACCCGCTCGGGGTGGTGTTCGACCGCGGGACGGTGGCGGCGCTGGTCGCCTTCGCGGCCCGGCACGACCTGTGGATCATCAGCGACGAGGTGTACGAGTACCTGACGTTCGACGCGGGCTGCACCAGCCTCGCCGCGGTCGACACCGAGGACCGGGTGTTCGGCATCTACTCGCTGTCCAAGACCTACGCGCTCACCGGCGCCCGGGTCGGCTACCTCGTCACGCCGCCGGGGCTGACCGAGCGCTTCCGCGCCGCCCAGGAGTCGACGGTCAGCTGCGTCAACGCGCCCGCCCAACTGGCCGCCCTCGCCGCGCTCGAAGGCGGCCAGGACGGGGTCGCCGCGGCCCGCGCGCACTACCGCGCCAACCTGGCGGCCGCCCGCGCCGTCCTGGACGACAGGGGCATCCGCTACCAGCGCCCCGGCGGGGCGTTCTACCTCTGGATCGACGTCTCCCACGCCTCGGGCGGCGACGTCGCGGCCTGGGCGGAGCGCTTCCTGCGGACCGAGCGGGTCGCGGTCGCGCCGGGCACCGCCTTCGGGGCGGCGGGCGAGGGCTGGGTGCGGATCTGCTTCGCCGGCCGGCGCGCCCCGCTCGTCGAGGCGCTCGGCCGGTTCCCCGTCCCCGGTGGGCGTTAGGTCCTGTCCTGTCGATCTTGTCGGATCAGCCCGCGGCGTCAGACGCGGTGCTCCCCCAGACTTCGTCCGGGTGGGGGTGCCCCCTGCACGGAGTGCTCGGGGGAGTGCCCCCATTCGCTTCGCGCAAGGCGGAGTATCGCAGCTCATACTTGGCCGTATTCGCGCGATGCGACAACGCAGCGAGGCGCCGTGTTTGGGGGCACCTCCCAGGCCGCCAGGCCTGGGGGAGTCGCGGGCCCGGCAAGATCGGCAGGACAGGGCCTAAGCGCCGGGCGGGCCCCGGCCGACCTGCTGTTAAGCTCCGGGACATGCCCGCCCCGCCCTCGTCACCGCCGGGCCGTGACACGCCTTCCTCCCAGCGGGGGTTGCTCACCGAGCGCGTCGCGCGCCAGTTGGAGCACGACATCAGGTCAGGCGAGATCGCCGTCGGGGCCAAGCTGCCCTCGGAGCGGGAGCTCGCCGAGCAGTTCGGCGCCAGCCGGAACGTGGTGCGCGAGGCGTTGCGCCGGCTGGAGGCCCAGCACCTGATCGAGGTGGCACCCGGCCGGGGTTCGTTCGTCAGCGAGCGGACGGCGGAGCGGGTCCGCAGCTACGACACGCTGTACCGCGCGGAGCGCCCCACGGTGCGGCATCTCATCGAGGCGCGCATCCCGCTGGAGGTGGAGATCGTCGGGCTCGCCACGGAGCGGGCCACCGAGGCCGACCTCGCCACGATGCGCGGGGCCAACGACATCCTGCTGCGGGCGGCCGACGTGGTGCACAAGGCCCGCGCCGATCTCGACTTCCACGAGGCGATCGCGGCGGCCAGCGGCAACCCGGTGCTGCGCGTCATGCTGTCGTCGATCGGCGGGATGATGTTCGAGATGATGCTCCGCTCCAACTCGGACCCCTCGATCGGCGAGCCCGGCGTGCCGCACCACCCGGAGATCCTCCAGGCCATCGAGGCCCGCGACGTCGACCTGGCGAGAGCCAGGATGCGCGAACACCTCAGGCTCGGCCTGCGCACCTACGGCGCGGACCTGGACCTCAGCCTGGACGTCATGGCGCGGCAGCACATCGAGGCGCTGCTGCGGCAGCCGCCGCACCTCGGCTGACGGACGGCCCGGAACTCGGGGCTGGTCAGATCGTCGGCACCCTGTTACGGTCCAACTGGTCCTACCAGTTGGACCACCCATACTGGAACGAAACGGGACACCGTACAGCAAGAAAGTCGAGGACGAGGATGTCCACGAGCAGCCATCCGGTCGGGCGCCGCTCCTTCGGCCGGCTCGCCCTGGGCGTGGCGGCCGCGGCGGCGGGCGGGACGACACTCGGCGCCTGCTCGGGACGCGGCGGCTCCGCGTCCCCGAACGCGCCACTGCGGGTCATGGCGATCAACCACGTCTGGTCGCAGGCGATCGCCGGTCGGGTCGACGAGTTCGAGGAGCGGGTCGGCCGCCGCGTCTCGATCACGATGCTCACCTCCGACCAGCTCGCCAACAGCTACAACGTCAAGCTCAACGCGTCCGCCACGGACGTCGACGTGATGATGGTCAGGGCCCTGCAGGAGCAACTGCTCTTCGCGCACAACGGCTGGCTCGCCGATCTCACCGACCGCGTCGGCGACCGGGCGTTCGACTGGGACGACTTCCAGGACGCGCCGCGCGAGCGCTCGATCACGGCGGGCCGGGTGCTGAGCGTCCCGGTGGTGACCGAGCGGCCGGCGCTCTACTACCGCCGGGACCTGGTCGCCGACCTCGGCGGGCCGCCGGCCACCCTGGACGAGCTGATGGCCATGTCGCTCGAACTGGCCGACCGGCGGAACGACTTCTTCGGCTACGTCGGGCGCGGGCAGCGCAGCGGCGCGGTCAGCCAGTGGTCGAGCTTCCTCTACTCGTTCGGCGGCGACTTCACCGTCGACGGCCGTTCCGGGATCGGCACCCGGGAGGCGATCGCCGCCTACGAGTACTACGGCGCCCTGCTGGAGCGCACAGGCCCGCCGGGCGCCACCAACATGAGCCTGGAACAGGCCATGCCGATCTTCGCCCAGGGCAAGGCGGCGTTCTACATCGACGCCGACGCCATCTACACCAACTTCCTCGACCCCACGATCTCCACCGTCCAGGAGACGGTCGGCTTCGCGCCGTTCCCGGCCGGCCCGGCCGGTTCGCGGCCGCACAACATCCCGTCCTGGAGCCTGGGCGTCAACGAGTTCTCCCTACTGCGGGACGACGCCTGGGAGTTCGTGCGCTGGGCGTCGAGCCCCGAGATGGTGGCCGCGCTCCAGGCCGAGGGGATACCCGGCGCCCGGCAGTCCGCCTGGTCGGACGCCGCGACCCTGGAGTCCTTCCCGGCGGAGCTGGCCGAGACGATGCGCGTCAGCGCGGAGCGCGGAATCGGGCACGACAGGCCCGAGGTGCTCCAGGTCGGCCGCGCCCGCGACATCGTGGGCCGGCCGCTGGTGGCCGGGATCCTGGGCCAGGGCGTGCCGGGCGTCGCCCGGGACGCGGACGCCGAGTTCGCCGACTTCCTCGTCCGCGACAACCGCCACCGGGAGTCCTGATGACCACCCTCCAGACCCGGCCGGCCGCCGCCGGAAGGCGCCGGCCAGGCGGCCGCGCCCCGCGCACGTTCGAGCAGGCCAACCGCCGCCTGAAGTGGGCGATGTTGGCGCCGGCGCTGCTCTTCGTCGGCTCGATGATCGTCTTTCCGCTCGCCTACACCGTCAACCTCTCCCTCACCGACGCGTTCGGCGCCGTCAACGCCGGCAGCGAGCACGTCGGGTTCCAGAACTTCGGCGACGCGCTGGGCGACACCCGGCGCTTCTGGCCGGCCGTGCGGCGCACCGTGGTGTTCACCGTCGGCGCCGTGCTGCTGGAGACGGTGCTCGGCCTGGCGCTCGCCATGCTGATGCGGAAGGCGTTCCGCGGCATGCGATGGGTGCGGACCATCCTGATCATTCCGCTGCTCGCCACCCCGGTGGCGATCGGCATCCTGTGGCTGCTGATCCTCGACCCGACCAACGGCATCGCCAACCACCTGCTGGAGTCGGTCGGATTGCCGCCGCAGGAGTTCCTCGGTTCCGTCAGCCAGTCGCTGCCCACCCTGATGCTGATCGACGTCTGGCAGTGGACCCCGATGATGACGCTGCTGCTCCTCGCCGGCCTCTCCACCCTGCCCGAGGAACCCGAGGAGGCCGCCCTCGTCGACGGGGCCAACGCCTGGCAGCGGTTCCGGCACGTCGTACTGCCGATGCTCTCCACCACCCTCGCCACCGCGTTGGTGCTGCGCTCGGTCGACGCCCTGAAGACGTTCGACCTGCTGTACGCCACCAAGGGCCCGGGCGGCGGCTCCGACTTCGAGGTCGAGACGCTCAACATCTACGCCTACGGCCTCACCTTCGACTACCTGGAGTACGGCCTCGCCTCCGCCGTCCTCGTCCTGTTCACCCTCTTCATCATCGGCGTCGTCCTCGTGCTGCGCCGCCGCGCCGGAAAGGAGGAGGCATGAGTGCCCACGCCGCCGCGCACGCGGCCCGGCGCCGGCGCGGTCTCGGCTGGCTGCGGGGCGTCGCCGTCACCGTCGTCTCGCTGGTCTTCGCGCTGCCGATCGTCTGGATGTTCGCCGCCGCCTTCAAGACCAACGTGCAGGTCACCGACCCGAGCGTGGGGCTGTTCTTCTCCCCCACGCTGGAGAACTTCCGCAACGTGCTGGCGGACGGCGAGATCCTGCACGCGATGCGCAACTCGCTGATCGTGGGCGGCGTCTCGACCGCGCTGTCCGCGCTGATCGCGGTGCCGGCGGCCTGGGCGGTCGGCCGCTTCCGGATGCACCGCACCGGCTCGCTGATCCTGGTCGCCCGCA
>NZ_BAAGPR010000101.1:0-28859 GCF_054783955.1 Streptomyces mayteni
CTCGCGGCGCGCGGGTCGCCGGCCTCGGCGACCTCGCGGGCCCGGCGGCCGGCCTCGGCCAGGTCGCCGCGCCGCTCCAGCGACGAGCCGAGCCGCAGCGCCGCGCGCCGGTGGCCGCGGGCCGCGGCCTGCCGGAACCAGCCCTCGGCCGCCGTGGCGTCGCGCCTGGCCAGCAGGCAGGCGTACCGGTAGGCGGCCTCGCGGTGGCCGCGCTCGGCGGCGGCACGGAACCACGTGTCGGCGTCCGGCACGCCCCGGTGGTCGAGGAGGTCGGCCAGGGCGTACGCGCCTGAGGCGTGCCCGGACTCGGCCGCCTGCCGCAGCCAGTACTCGGCGGCCGCCTCGTCGCCGCGCTCGCGGTGGTGCCGGCCGAGCGCGTGGGCGGCGGGCGCGGAACCGGCGACGGCGGCCGTGCGCCACCACTCGGCCGCCTCGTCGACGCGCCCCGACTGGTACAGCAGGACCCCCAGATTGTTGGCCGCGGACCGCTCCCCATCCGCCGCCGCGATGCGCAGCGGCGTCTCGGCGTGGTCCAGATCGCCCAGGCGCAACAGCCGCGCGCCCTCGCGCGCAGCCGCACGACTGCTCTCGAACCTCGCGTTGTCCCCCATAAGGTCCATAGTCGCACCACCTGAAACCTGCGTACACCTGGTATACCGCAGCCAGTGAAGTCACTTCAGCGGTTTATCGACTTCCCGACATGGAAACCCCCAAACGCCTTCGCGGGCAGGGAGTTGTCCTGGGACGTCACGCAGTATGCCGTTCGACACTGTCAGAGCAGGTCACCAAGCACCAGCGGCAACCGCCGAACTTATGCGCAAGGTTGACGAGGTGACGGGTGTGAACTGTGGCCGCGCTGGACGGCATTGGTGAAGGCCGAGGTGGGAGACGACACGAGGGGCCGGGAGACGTCACCGTCTCCCGGCCCCTCATCAGTTGTCGCCCGTCACTCGGACGGCTCCTCCGCCGGCTGGCCCCCTTCGAGCTCCTCGATTCGGCCGAAGGCCTCCTCGAGCCGCTCCTGGGCCTCGGCGTAGGCGCCCCAGTCGCCCGCCTCGAAGGCTTCCTGACTGTCCTGCCACGCCTGGGTGGCCTCGTCGATGGCCTCCTCCAACGTGGCGTCGGCGGGCGGCGGCTCCTCGCCCTCGTCCGGCAGTGGCTCCTCACCCTCGCCCTCGCCCGGTTCCTCCTGGGGCGGTGGCTCCTCGCCGGACTCGGTCACGCCGAACACCTGGTCCAGCGCCTCGCCCAGGGTGTCCTCGAACGCGGTCTCCTCGCCGTAGGTGACCAGGACCCGCCGCAGCAGCGGGTACTCGGTGCTGGCGCCCTGCACGTAGACCGGCTCGACGTAGAGCAGCCCGCCCTCCAGCGGCACCGTCAGCAGGTTGCCGTACTCCACCTCGGAGTCGCCGCGTTGGAGGATGTTGATCTCGTTGGCGATGTCCGGATCGGAGTTGAACCTGGACTGCACCTGTTGTGGGCCCCAGACCGTCGTGTTGGACGGCAGGGTGAGCACCCGCATGGTGCCGTAGTCGTCGGATCTCGCGTCCGCCTCGACGGCCATGTAGGCCGACAACGTCTCTCTGCCCTGTGGCGTGAACGTCGTGGTCAGCGAGAAGACCTGGCTGTCCTGGTCGGGCATCCGCATGCTCAGGTAGTACGGCGGCACCGACTGGCCCTGCTGGGTCGGGTCGTCCGGCACCTGCCAGCGCTCGGAACCGCTGTAGAACTGGTCGGCGCTGTCCACGTGGTAGCGCTGGAGCAGGTCGCGCTGGACCTTGAACAGGTCCTGCGGGTACCTGAGGTGGCCGAGCAGGTCGTCGCTGATCTCGTCCCGGTCGTGCACGGTGTCGGGGAACGCGCTGCGCCAGGTCTGGAGGACCGGGTCCTGCTCGTCCCACTCGTAGAGCTCCACCTCGCCCGAGTAGGCGTCGACGGTGGCCTTCACCGAGTTCCGGATGTAGTTGACCTGGTTCTCCTGGGCGATCACGTCGCCCTGGGTCTCGGTCAGCGAGGTCTCGGTGACGTCACCGAGGGTGGTGCGCGACGAGTACGGATAGCCGTTGGACGTGGTGTACGCGTCCACGATCCACAGCACCCGGCCGTCCACCACCGCCGGATACGGGTCGCCGTCGATGGTGAGCCAGGGGGCCACCGCCTCCACCCGCTCCTTGGGGGTGCGGTTGTAGAGGATCCGCGATCCGTCGCCGATGGCGCCGGAGTAGAGGATCTGCGGCTCGCCCATGGTCAGCGCGTAGGCGGCGCGGACGAAGTAGTTGTCGAGGCCGACGCCGGCGTCGCCTGTGTAGCTGTACTCGACCTCGCCGTCCTCGCCGGCGTAGTCGATCTCCTGCTGCGGGCCGCCGACGATGGAGTACTGGGTGGTGTACTCGCCGAAGTAGATCCGCGGCTCGTACTCGCCGAGGTCGCTCAGCTCGCCGGTGGGCGGCAGGTCGCGCTCGGTGAAGTCCGGCTGGCCGTTGCCCGGCACGTTGGTGCCGCTGGCGGAGACCACGCCGAAGCCGTGGGTGTAGCGGAAGTGTTCGTTGATCCAGTTCCGCTCGGGGATCATGTTGACGTTCATCTCGCGCAGGCCGATCACGGTGTCCTGCTCGGCGCCGTCCTGGCCGATCGGGTACCGGTCGACGTCCAGCGTGCCGGGGAACTGGTAGTAGCCACGGACCTGCTGGATCTGCTGGAACGTCGGCGAGACCACGCTCGGGTCGAGCAGCCGGATGCTGGCCGTGGCGGTCACCGCGTTGCGCAGGGTCTCGGGATCCGCGTCGCTCACGCCCGAGTAGTCCTCGATCCTGGCGTCCGCGATGTCGTACGCGTCCTTCGTGGCGTCCATGTGCTTCGCGATGTACGGGGTCTCGCGGGCCTGCTCGTTCGGCCGGACCTGGAACTGCTGGACCAGCGCCGGGTAGACGCCGCCGATCAGCACCGCGGACAGCACCATCAGGCCGAGCCCGATCACCGGCAGCTGCCAGCCGCGCCGCCACACGGCGGCGAAGAACAGCACCGCGCAGATGGCCGCGATGATCGTCAGAATCGTTTTGGCCGGCAGGTAGGCGTTGGCGTCCACGTACCGCAGGCCCGTCCAGCCCTCGGCGTTGCGGAGGTCGCCGCCCTTGAGCGCGAGCCCGTAGCGGTCGAGCCAGTACGCGACGGCCTTGAGCGCCACGAAGAGGCCCAGCAGCACCGACAGGTGCCCGGTGGCCGCCTGGGTGATCCGGCTGCCAGGCGTGGTCAGCCGCACGCCGCCGTAGAGGTAGTGGGTCAACGCGGCCGCGATCAGCGAGAGCACGATCACCGCGAACGCGAAGCCCAGGACAAATCGATAGAAGGGATAGTCAAAGGCGTAGAACGAGACATCCCGGTGGAACTGGGGATCTTCGACGCCGAACGACTTCCCGTTCACCCACTGCAGCCAGGTGCGCCACTGGCCGGAGGCCGAACCGCCGGCGATCAGACCGATCACCAGCGAAATGCCGATCAGCACCCACCTCTTGAAGGGGGCGATACCCATTCGATAACGATCGAGATTCTGCTGTTCCATCGACATGGCGCTCAGCGGCGGCCGAAGCCGGTGCGCCAGCCAGATGTTGAAGCCGACGACGAGCGCCATCACGAGGCCGAAGGCGACGAACATCAGGACCCTGGTCAGCAGCTCCGTGCGATACACGCTGGTGTATCCCACGGAGTCATACCAGAGCCAGTTCGTCCAGAATCCGGCGAACATGGCGAAGAGAATGGCCAGTCCGGCCAGAATCGCCGCCGTGATCAACAGGCTCCTGGCGCCTCTGGAAGGACGTCCGACGCTGAACCGCGGGCCGCCGGGGCCTCTCGGACCCCGGGGCCCGTTCGGACCGTTGGGACCACGGCCCGAGCCCCGGTCCGGCATCTGGAAAGCCAAGGTGCGCACCTCAAAGAATCGCTGCGGTCGTTGTCGGGCCGAACAACCCCCCATCGGACATCGTGCGGCCCACTCGGACTAACTTACTCAAGCTTTACTCGGTTCCCGATTTCGGGGTATGAGACGGCACGATAGGGCCCATGGACAACACGACCCCCGACGTACCCAGGGCCGCAGCGCCGGCCGCCGATCCGCTCACCAGGGCGGTGCTCGAAATCGACGACTATGTCGCGGGGCTTGGCTGGGACCGCCCGGCGCTGCTGTTCGCGCTGGTCGACACGGAACGACTGCGGGCCGAGGAGCCGGCGCTCGCCGAACAGCTCGACCTCGGCGGCGACAGCCCCCTGACCCCCGTGGAACAGGACGAGTTGCCGCCAGGGGTGCCGCTCGACGAGTTCCTCGCCACCATCGCCTGGCCCGAGCAGGTGGCCGGCTGCGCGCTCGCGGTCGAGCGGCTGATGCTGCCGCCGTCGGCCGAGGAGGCGCTGCCCGAGGGGCTCTCGGACGCCGCGCTCGCCGACTGGGTCGCCGCACACCCGGACCGGCAGGAGGTCAGGATGACCGTGGCCGTGCTGCGGGACGGGCGGCGCGAGTCCGCGCTGCGGATGCGTGAGAAGGACTCGGCGCAGGACGTGCTCACCGGCCCCGACCTCGTGCCGGGCCTGGCCGCGGCGCTGGCCGCCACCTTCGAGGTGTAGGGCCTGGCCCGCCCCTCAGGCCGTTCTGCTCGGTGGTCAGTCCGCCGGGCAGAGCGGGAGGTCGTCGGTGCGGTCCGCCCTGATGTCCTCGAGCGCGGCCAGCGCGTCGTCGATCGTGGCGACGCTCACCAGCGTCAGCCCGTCGGGCCGGTTGTCGGCGGCGGCCGCGCAGTTGTTCTCCGGGGTGAGGAAGTACTCGGCGCCGGCCTCCCTGGCCGCGATGACCTTCATCGAGACGCCGCCGATCTGCCCGACCCGGCCCTGGTCGTCGATGGTGCCGGTGCCGGCCACGAAGGCGCCGCCCGTCAGGTCGTCGGGGGTGAGCCGGTCGATGAGGCCGAGCGCGAACATCAGCCCGGCGCTCGGGCCGCCGACGTCCGCCAGCTTGATGTCGATCGTGAACGGGAAGGTGTGGGTGACGCCGGCCTGGATGCCGACGATCGCCCGCTGGTCGTCGTCGGCCGAGGCGGTGGTGATGGTGACGTCCTCGGTCTCGGACGGCAGCTCCTCGCCCGCCTCCTGGGCCTCCTGGGCCCGGTCGGCCGGCACGATCGTGAAGACCACGTCCTCGCCCGCCTGGTGCTCGGTGACCAGCTCGGCGACCTGCCCCGGCTCGGTGATCTTGGTGCCGTCCACCGCCACGATCGCGTCCCCGGCGTGCAGCCGCCCCTCGGAGGGGCTGTCCTTGACCACCGCGGCGACGATGGTCTGCGCCGGGATGTCGTAGCCGATGGCCTCCAGCGCCGCCACCTTGGCGCTCTCCTGGGACGCCGAGAACTCCTCCGCGTTCTGCTGCTCGACCTGGTCGGCCGAGACGTGCTGCGGGTAGAGCGTGCGGTATGGCACCACCGCCGCGTCCGCCGCCAGCCAGCCGGCGGTCGCCTCCAGCAGGTTCATCCGGTAGTCGACGCCGGTGACGCGGACGGTCGTCATGTTGAGGTTGCCCGAGGTCTCGTACGTCTCGTGGCCCTCGATGTTGAGCACCGGCTCGCCGTCGTGGTCCCCGAGCGTGTTGACCGTGGGACCGGGCGACATCTCCGCGTAGGGCACGTTGATGAGGACCCCGGCGCAGAGCAGCCCTATCAGCAGCAGGATCGACGTCAGCAGCGTCGCGGTGCGGCGTGGCATGCCTTGACAGTACGTGACGGCTCTGTCAGCCGTCCGCCGGGGCCCGCTCCATGGCGGCCCGGAACGCCTCGTAGCCGCGCACCCCCGCCTTGTCCCGCACGCCCCGGTGGTTGACCGTGCGACGGGTGGCCCACGTGCTCCAGAGCCCGGCCACCAGCGCGCCTGCGACGGGAATCAGCAGCCACACGAGAACCGCCATGACCTACCTCCCACCTCCGGCGGACGTACCACCAACGCTCGGTCGTGGGAACGAGTTACGCAACCGGAGTAGTGAGCTTGATCATTTCTTGAAATCCGGCAGGACCTGACCTACGCGCAGGCCCCCACCCACTCCTGGGTGCCGTCCGCGAAGGACTGGTGCTTCCAGATCGGGACCTCCCGCTTGAGGTCGTCGATCAGCCGGCGCGCGGCGTCGAACGCCTCGCCGCGGTGCGGGCAGGCGACGGCCACGATCACCGCGAGGTCTCCGACGTCGAGGTCGCCGACCCGGTGCACCGCGGCCAGCGCCTCCACCGGGAAGTCCGCGACGATCTTCTCGGCGACCCGACGCAGCTCGGCCTCCGCGCTGGGGTGCGCCGAGTAGGCCAGTGCGGTGACCGCCGGCCCCTTGGCGGCCCCGTCGTGGTCCCGGACCGTGCCGACGAACAACGCGGTGCCGCCGGCCCGGTCGTGGCCCACCGCGGCGAAGACCTCGTCCACGGAGAGCGGGGTGTCACGGATCGCGAGCAGCTGGATCTGCTCGGTGCGCTGCGGGTGCGTCGTGGGACCAGTCATGGACACATGCTGCCCCATCGCACACCCGCTCAACGACGCCGGCTGCGCCTGGCCCGCCTGACCAGGGCCGCCGTGCCCACCAGGGCCACCGTGGCGCCCGCGGCGCCCAGCGTCGTGGCGGCGTCCTTCCTGCCGAGCCGCCGGCCGGCCACCGTGTGCCGGCCGGCGACCTCGTTGAGCAGCTCGGCGAGCACCTCCTCGTTGCTCCAGCCGGGCCGCCAGCCCGCCTCGTGCAGCTTGCTTCCGCCGACCACCCACGGGTGCATGGTGTAGGCGAGGTCGCCCGCCGGGGACGGGGTGAGGCCGAGCCGGTGCAGCCTGGCGGCCGCGCCGAGCGCCACCGAGGGCGGCAGCTCCATGCGGCGGATGCCGGTCAGCTGCTCGACCTCCTCCTGCTCGAGCCAGCCGTCGCAGCCCACCGCGAGCTCGCCTTCCACCTTGTCGAGGACCGCGAACTCCAGGGCGCTGACCAGGTCGTCGACGTGGCAGAACTGCCAGCGGGGCCGGGAGCCGGCGACCACGAGCAGCCGGGGCGACTCGAAGTAGCGGGTGAGGGCGGTGTCCGTGCCGCCGACCAGGACGGCCGGGCGCAGCACCGTGACGTTGAGCCCGGGGTGGGCGCGCGGCGCGCGGCGCGCCAGGCGCTCGATCTCCAGCAGGTCGCCGACGCAGGTGGCGTCGGCCGTGGCGCGCAGTTCGGCGTCCTCGGCCAGCGGCACGTCGTTGTCGGGCAGCGCGCCGTAGACCATGGCCGAGGTGCACAGGATGACGCGCCGCACGCCGGCCGCCGCGGCGGCGGTGAGCACGGTCTGGGCGCCGCGCACGTTGTAGGCGGTGCGGGCGTCCGGGTCGGACTCCAGGTCGAGGTCGAGGGCGAGGTGCACCACCACGTCCACCGGGCCCGAGGTGGTCTCCCGGTCGCGGTCGCGGGCGCCGTCGTGGCGCAGCGAGCCGCGGGCGGCGCCCGAGGTGCGCAGCAGCTCGGCGATGGCCGGGTCGCGGACGTCCAGAGTGTGCCACTCGGCGCCTCTGGCCTCGCCGATGCGCTCGTCGAGGGCGAGCACCCGCTTGACCTCGTCCGCGGCCAGCAGCCGCTCCGTGAGGAGGGCGCCGACCCCGCTTGCGGCTCCGGTGACGGCGACGGTCAGCGGGGCCGCTGAGCCGTTTCGCGCTGCGCGAACGGCTGGCTCCGGGGAACTCACAGGACTTCTCCAGTGGTTGTTTCAGGTACGACGTGCGCACGCCCATCCTGCCTGAGAGGTGTCTAGGCTGGAGGCAGAGACCAGCGATCGGGCAGCCACGTTGGTTCCGTCCGACACACAGAGCCGAGGATTCCCGTGAGTGACTTTCCCTTCGGATTCGGCCTCCCCGAGGAGCCGGATGATGGTGAATCCGGCAAGAAGCGTGGCAACGAGGGGCCGGGTGGTCGTGGGCAGGGGCCCGCTGACAACCCGCTCGCCGCGCTGTTCGGCTCGATGGGCGCCGGCGGCCAGATGAACCCGCAGGATCTGGGGGCGGCGTTCCAGCAGCTCGGCCAGATGCTGTCGTACGAGGGCGGCCCGGTGAACTGGGAGCTGGCCAGGTCCGTGGCCCGGCAGACGGTGGCGCAGGGCGCGCAGGACGGCTCGAAGGACGAGAGCGTGTCGTCGCCGGAGCGCGCCAGGGTCGAGGAGGCCGTCAGGCTGGCCGATCTCTGGCTCGACGGGGTCACCTCGCTGCCGTCCGGCTCCGGCTCGACGGTGGCCTGGAGCCGCGCCGAGTGGGTGGAGGCCACGCTGCCGGTCTGGCGGGAGCTGGTGGACCCGGTGGCCGAGCGGGTCGGCGCGGCCATGGGCGACGTGATGCCCGAGGAGATGCAGGCGATGGCCGGGCCGCTGCTCGGCATGATGCGCTCGATGGGCGGGGCCATGTTCGGCACCCAGATCGGGCAGGCCGTGGGCGTGCTGGCCGGCGAGGTGGTGGGCTCGACGGACATCGGGCTGCCGCTCGGCCCGGCCGGCAAGGCCGCGCTGCTCCCGCAGAACGTGGCGGCGTTCGGCGCCGGCCTCGGGGTGCCGCAGGAGGAGGTCAGGCTGTATCTGGCGCTGCGCGAGGCGGCCCACCAGCGGCTCTTCGCGCATGTGCCGTGGCTGCGGTCGCACCTGTTCGGCGCGGTGGACGGCTATGCGCGGGGCATCCAGGTGGACACCGGCAAGCTGGAGGACCTGGTCGGCCAGCTCGACCCGTCGCGTCCCGAGGAGATGCAGGAGAAGCTTCAGCAGGGGCTCTTCCAGCCGGAAGACACGCCGCAGCAGAAGGCGGCGCTGGCCCGTCTCGAGACGGCGCTGGCGCTGGTGGAGGGCTGGGTGGACGCGGTGGTGTTCGCGGCCGCCGAGCCGCACCTGCCGTCGGCCGCCGCCCTGCGGGAGACGCTGCGGCGGCGCCGGGCCACCGGCGGGCCGGCCGAGCAGACGTTCGCCACGCTGATCGGGCTCGAACTGCGGCCGCGCCGGCTGCGGGACGCGGCCCGGCTGTGGGCCTCGCTCACGGACGCCCGCGGCGCCCAGGGGCGGGACGCGCTGTGGGCGCACCCCGACATGCTGCCCACCGCCGCCGACCTGGACGACCCGGACGGCTTCGTGCACCGCGAGCAGCTCGACTTCTCCGAGCTCGACCGGATGCTCGGCGACGCGGCGGGCGAGGGCGGCGGCCCGCGCCTGGAGAAGGGCGACGAGAGCCGGGGCAAGGACGACGAGAGCAAGGGCGACAAGGGCAAGGACGACGACGGCAAGGGCGAGGGCGGCCGGAGCGAGTGAGCCTGCACGAGGACGCCACCCGCGTGCTGCGCGGGTGGTCGGCGCCCGACGCGGCGCAGGAGGAGCTTCGGGCGGACTACGGCCGGCATCTGGTGGCCCACTCCGACGGGATGTGGCGGGCCTGCGCGGCCGGCCACCTCACGGCGAGCGCGCTGGTGATCGACCCGGCCGAGGGCCGGGTGCTGCTCACCCTGCACCCCAAGATCGGCGCCTGGCTGCAGACCGGCGGCCACTGCGAGCCGACGGACTCCACGCTGGCCGGGGCCGCGCTGCGCGAGGCCACGGAGGAGTCGGGCATCGAGGGGCTTCGGCTGCTGCCGGAGCCCGCCGGCCTGGACCGGCACCGCACGCCGTGCGCCGTCCACCTGGACGTGCAGTACGCGGCGGTGGCGCCGGCCGGCGCCCGGGCGGTGATCAGCGAGGAGTCGCTCGACCTGCGCTGGTTCCCGTACGCCGAGGTGCCGGCGGTGGCCGACCCGTCGGTCGTCCGGCTGATGGAGCGGGCCCGCGCGCTGCTGTGACGGGCGGGCGGGCGGCGCCGGCCCGGGGGCGTCGGTGCGCTACCGCGGACCCCAGGCGCCGCCCTGGTGCAGCCCAGGGGTGCCGCCCTGGTTGAACTGGCCGCCGACCTGCTCGCCGAACGAGGTGTGCGCGGGCGGCAGCAACTCGCTCGGCTGCACCACCACGTGGCCGTCGCCCATGAAGCTGAGCTCCCAGCTCTCGCCGGTGTTGCCCCGGCGCCGCCAGACCGACCGGTTGCTGGTCTGGGCCTGCATCTGCACCCGCAGCGAGGAGGACCAGGCCACCACCGCGTCGGCGTCGGCGCTGACGTAGCGGTCGGGGGAGACCCGCATCACCAGCGGGGAGCCCGAGGTGGTGATGGCGACCTTGCCCTGGCCGCCGATGACCAGGTTGTACGCGCCGGCGCCGGCGATGCCGTACTGGCTCTCGACGGCGACGACCTCCCAGTGGAGGTGGGCGTCGAGCGCGAGCACATAGGAGCTGTCGACGGTCAGCCCCTCGTGGTCGACGTCCAACACGTGCACGTGCTGGGCGAGGTTGGCCAGGTAGACGGCGCCCTGGCCGAAGCAGCGCATCAGCGGCAGCGCCTCGCCGGTGGCCCACTGGCTGTGCTGCTGGTGGAGGGACTGGTGCTCGCCGTCGAACTCGACCATGCCCTCGAAGGCGACCATGCTGCCGGTCCTGGCGAGCACGTCGCCGCCCCGGGAGAGGTTGACCCGGACCAGGTGGGCGCCCTGCGGGGCGAAGCGCTCCTCGGTCTGGTTGACGGTGTGGTTGAAGATCGGGCTCTGCATGACGCCGGTGTCCCCCTGTGTTCCTGGCTCGTCCTGTGTCCTCGGCTGCCGGCGGCTACTGGCCGAGCCGCTCGGTGCTGTCCTCGCTGGGCTGGACCACCACGAACCCCTGCCCCGAGAAGGCCAGTTGGTAGGCCTCGCCGCTGCCCCTGCCGAGCAGCGAACTGGCCTTGAAGCTGCGCTTGCCGCTGACCTCCAGGCCGGTGGACCAGGCGACCAGGGCGTCGGGGTCGACGAAGGTCTCGCCTGCCTGGGCGCAGTCGACGACCACCGGCGTGCCCCGACTGGTGACGGCCACCCAACCGGTGCCCGATATCCCGATGTTGAAGAGGCCCTGTCCGGCGAACTTGGCGATGCCCCTGACCCGTTGCACGCCCCACTCCAGGTGGGCGTCGAAGGCGAGGACGTTGGTGGCGTTGACGGACAGGTTGTCGTTCTGGAGGGGGAGGCAGACCACGTTGGCGCCGTAGTCGGCCAGATAGAGCAGGCCGTCGCCGAAGCACTTCATCAGCGGGACGCTCTCGCCGGAGAGCCGGCCCGCGATGGCCTGGCCGAGGGCCGCCGGGTTGGACTCGTACTGGATGAAGCCCTCGTAGGCGATCATCGAACCCGTCCTGGCGAACAGGTCGTTGCCGGACTGCATGGCGATCCGGGCGATGGTCGGCCCGTGGTTCCCCATCCGGGCGGCGGGGGCGGTCGGGGCGTATCCCGCGATCATGCGCTGGTCCATCACGGGCTCCCGTCAGATCTCGTAGGGCTGGACGATGGCGAAGTTCCCCGGGGCGCCGCGGAACTGGAGTTGGGTGGTCTCGCCCGAGTGCCCCGGGTAGGCGTGGCGACGGAGCCGGACCTGGTTGGCCACCAGCACCTGCGCGCCGGCCGACCAGGCGACGATCGCGTTGGCGTCGGCGAAGGTCATCGGTGTGACGGGGAGCACCAGGGGCTCGCCGTGGGTGGTGATGACGACGGTGCCGTGGCCCTGGAACTGGAGCGCGAACAGCGAGCCGCCGGGGATGCCGTGGCCGTCGATCCTGCGCACCTCGGGTTCCAGGGTCTCGTCGAAGGCCAGCACGTGTTGCGAGGCGACGACGATGGCGTCGCCCTGGAGCTCCACGGGGTGCAGCCGGACGGCCTCCTCGGCCAGATAGACCTGGCCGTTGCCGGTGCAGCGCATCAGCGAGGGCATGCCCTCGCCGGTGGCCCACCGGGTCATCCGGCCCATGAGCCCCTGGCTCTTGTAACCGAAGTCGACGTCGCCGTGGTAAAGGACCATGCTGCCCTGCCTGGCCAACACGGGCTGCCCGCCGCCGTGCGTCAGGTCGACGCGGATCAGCTGCGGGTTCTGCTGGCTCCAGCGACGGCCGTCGCTGACCCCGCGGAAGGCTTCGAGCACCCCGGTCAACGACCCCGCGGCGCCGACACCGCCCGGCGCGAACTGCGCTGGCGCGCCCGCGCCTGGCGGCGCGGCGTATCCGCCACCGGGCACGGCCCCCGGCAGCGCCGGGAACCCCCCGCCCAACTGGCCGGGATGACCAGCGAAGGGCGGCGCCGGCGGCGGGGCGAAACCACTCAACCCTGGCGCCTGCGGCGCCGAACCGAACGGCGGTGCCGCGGCCGGCGGTTGCCCCGCCACACCGCCCTGCGGGCCGGCGAAGGCCGGGGGCGCACCCGCGCCAGCGGGCTGCGCCCCCGGCGGCGGGGCGAACCCGCCGCCAGGCGGAACCGGCGGTGGGGCGAACCCGCCGCCCTGCCCAGGCGCCGGAGGCGCCTGGGATCCGGCTCCGGCCGCCGGGACCGCGAAGGCCGGCGGTGCGCCGGCCGGCGCCGGCGGAGTCGCGGCCGGCTCTTCCTCCTCGACCTCGCCGCCGAAGTGCGCCAGCAGCGCGGCGAGGCCGCCGTCGAAGCCCTGGCCGACGGCGGCGAAGCGCCAGCCGTCCTTGCGGTAGAAGTCCCCCAGCATCACGGCCCGCTCGGTGCTGAACTCCGAGCCGTCGAAGGCGTACCTGACGACCTCCTCGCCGCCCGCCACGATCCGCAGACAGCCGGGCGCGACCTGCGCCATCGTGCCGTCGCCGTCGATCGTCGCGGTGAAGGTGAGCCGGTGGATCGACTCCGGCACCCGGTCGAGCGTGATCCGGAACGACTCGGTGTCACCGGCCTGCGCGCCCAGGAGTTGCAGCGACTCCTCGGGCGACTTCGGCTGGTTGTAGAAGATGAAGTAGCTGTCGTCCGAGAGCTGTTCGCTCGCGTCGAGGCCGAAGCAACTGATGTCGAAGACCAGTCCTGGCCCGGATATCTGCACGCCCACGTACAGGTCCCTGCCGAGCGTCAGGTCACTGAGCCTGGCCTTCTGGCCACGCTTGAAGTGCGCCACCATGCGGAACGACCATCCCCCCATCCGAACACCACGAACCTTCGGCGTCGCCAGCGTAACCGCTGCCGCCGACAACGGTGCGTCGTGTCCGGGGAAAGATCAGGACCGCAGCCAGGGGATGTACGGCAGGCGCTCCGCGGCGACCACGCCCTCCAGGAACCCGCGGGCCCGCTCGGTGCGTGGGTAGTGGTCGAGCAACTGCCAGAAGTCCGCGCCGTGGCCAGGCACCAGCAGGTGGGCCAGCTCGTGCAGCAGGACGTAGTCGACGACGTACTCGGGCATGCCCTGGAGTCGGTGCGAGAGCCTGATGCTGCCGAGGGCCGGCGTGCAGGAGCCCCAACGGGAGTTCTGGTTGGTGACCCAGCGCACGCTGTCGGGCCGGGCGTGGCCCTGGAGGTAGCGCTCGGAGAGCTCGGCCGCGCGGCGCGCCAGCTCGTCGTCGTCGATGATCCGACGATCCTCCTGGGCCGCGAGCTTGTCCAGCATCACGG
Source organism: Streptomyces mayteni (assembly GCF_054783955.1). Taxonomy (NCBI): domain Bacteria; kingdom Bacillati; phylum Actinomycetota; class Actinomycetes; order Kitasatosporales; family Streptomycetaceae; genus Streptomyces; species Streptomyces mayteni. The sequence continues at coordinate 13,493 of NZ_BAAGPR010000101.1, forward strand.
AGACCCAGCGACGTTCCTCGTCGACGGTCATCCGCGCGGGGATCAGCACGATGGTGCGGTCGCCCTCGCGATAGGCGGAGACCGTGCGGCGCCGGCGCGAGCTGCGGCGCACCTCGACCCGGTCGTGGGCGTGGTCGGGCTGGGGGCGTTCGCGCGCGGGCCGGTGGGTGTCCAGCGCCATCCTGCCCGCCGAGGGGATGCGCTGCGGCGGGCCGGCGGTGTTCAGCGGTTCGCCGGGCACACCTCGACGTTACCCGGTACGAACCGGATATGTCCCGCCTGTCGAAGCCGGTCGGAGCGGTGGCCGGGTCAACCGTCCACAGGAACGCCCCATTTATAGGACTATCTCTGCTTCCTGTGGAAAACATCACACCTGCGACCTCTGTCCGGTCGCATCATGACGCCATGCATCCCATGATCAAGCCCGCACTCCGCCGCAGCTGGCGCGACAAGCACACCGTGCGCTACGGAGTCACCCCCTCGCACTCGGTGCTCTTCGGCCCGCTGGACACGGCCACGGAGATGTTCCTGACCCTGCTGGACGGCACCCGGGGGCTGCCCACCCTGCGGGAGTCCGCCGCCTCGCTCGGCCTCGGCCGGGCGGCGGCCGACCGGCTGGCCAGGCAGCTGGCGGCGGCCGGCGTGCTCGACGACGCGACGGCCCAGCGTGAGGCGGCGGCGGAGGTCACCGACGCGCTGCGGCCGGATCTGGCCTCGCTCTCGCTGCTGGATCCGGAGCCCGGCGGTGGGCTGCGGCGGCTGCTCGACAGGCGGCGGGCCTGGGTGCAGGTCAGGGGCGCGGGGCGGGTCGGGTTCGCGGTCGCCCTGGCGCTGGCACAGGCCGGGGTGGGGCGCGTTGAGGTGGTGGACGGCGGCCGGGTGGAGTCGGTGGATCTCGCGGCGGGCGGGCTGCGCGCGGAGCACGTCGGGCAGCGGAGATCGGTGGCGGCGCGCGGCCTGCTGCGGGCGGCGACCCCGTGGCGTCGGGCCAGGTGCGCGCCCTCCGGGGCGGCGGGGCGCCCGGGTGAGCCGGCGGGCGCGCGGCTGGTGATCTTCGCCCCCCGTGACGGTCTCGCCGCCTACGCACCCGATCCGGCGGCGGCCGAGGAGCTGGTCGCGGCCGGCACCCCCCACCTCTACACGGGAGTGCTCGAGGCCACCGGCTTCGTGGGGCCGCTGGTGCTGCCAGGCGCCACGGGCTGCGCCGGGTGTCTGCTGCGCGGCCGGGCCCGCACCGAGCCCGGCTGGCCGCTGCTCGTGGGCCAGTGGCGCAACGCCCGCTCGGCCGGCGTGCCCGCCTGCGACGGGCCGCTGGCCACGGCGGTGGCCGGTCTCGCGGCCTGTGCGGCGCTCGGCTTCCTCGACGGCACGGCGCCGCGCGGCCCGGCCGCCCGCACGGAGGTGGTGCTGCCGGGCCCGACACTGACCGACCATCCCGTCGAGCCGCACGCGGAGTGTCCCTGTCCCGCCGCACAGCCGGCCCGTGCGCCGTGACCAGGGGCCACAATGGCTGGGTAGCCACGATCGCTGGGTAAAAGGGCGACGACCGCCTGGTTCCGGGCGTGACATAGGGGAGTTGGAGGGGACGCCATGTCTGACCTACCCCGTAAGGCGGTGACCAGGACCGCGAAGCTCGCCGCCCTGCCACTGACGTTCGCCGGCCGGGCGACCTGGGGGCTCGGGAAACGGATCGGCGGGCGGTCCGCCGAGTTGGTGGGCAGCGAGCTCCAACAGCGCACGGCCGAGCAGCTGTTCAGTGTGCTCGGCGAGCTCAAGGGCGGCGCGATGAAGCTCGGCCAGGCCCTCTCGGTCTTCGAGTCGGCGCTGCCCGAGGCGGTGGCCGGGCCCTATCGGGCCGCGCTGACCAAGCTGCAGGACGCGGCCCCGCCGATGCCGACCGCCTCGGTGCGGGCGGTGCTCGCGGAGCGGCTCGGCCCCGACTGGCGGGAGCTGTTCACCGAGTTCGACGAGCGGCCGGCGGCGGCCGCCTCGATCGGGCAGGTGCACCGGGCCGTCTGGCACGACGGCCGCGAGGTGGCCGTCAAGATCCAGTACCCGGGCGCGGGCGAGGCGCTGCTCTCCGACCTCACCCAGCTGGGCAGGTTCGCCCGGCTGCTTGGGCCGCTGATCCCCGGCATGGATCTCAAGCCGCTGATCGAGGAGTTGCGGGAGCGGGTCGCCGAGGAGCTCGACTACTCCCTGGAGGCGGCGGCGCAGCGGGCCTACGCCGAGGAGTTCCAGGGCGATCCCGGGGTGCTGGTGCCCGGCGTGGTGTGCCAGCGGGACCAGGTGCTGGTCAGCGAGTGGCTCTCGGGGATCCCGCTGTCCCGGGTGATCGGCGAAGGCGGTCAGGAGGAGCGGGACCGGGCCGGGCAGCTGCTGGCGCGCTTCCTCTTCTCCGGCACGGCGCGCACCGGGCTGCTGCACGCCGACGCCCACCCGGGCAACTTCCGGCTGGTGCCCGGCCCCGAGGGCGAGCCGGTGTCCTCGTGGCGGCTCGGCGTCATGGACTTCGGCGCGGTGAACCGGCTGCCCGGCGGGCTGCCGCCGGTGATCGGCGAGGCGCTGCGGATGTCCCTCGACGGGCAGGCCGACGAGGTGTACGCGCGGCTGGTGGCGGAGGGCTTCGTGAAGCCGTCCATCGAGCTGGATCCGGGCGCGGTCCTCGACTACGTGCTGCCGATCATCGAGCCGGCGCGGGTGGCGGAGTTCGCGTTCAGCCGGGAGTGGCTGCGGGAGCAGGCGGCCAGGATCGCCGATCCGCGGTCGGCGGCCCACCAGTTGGGGCGCCGGCTGAACCTGCCGCCCTCCTACCTGCTGATCCACCGGGTCACGCTGAGCACGATCGGCGTGCTGTGCCAGCTGGGGGCACGGGTGCGGATGCGGGACGAGCTGGCCGCCGGGCTGCCGGGCTTCCAGCCGCCCGCGGAGCGGCCGGTGGAGAACGCGGAGCGGCCGGCCTGACCCGAGTTCGTCTCGGGGCAGGCCGGCCGCTCGGTCGGGTTGGTGTGGGTCCTAGCTCATTACCGCCTGGGCCAGCGCCCGGCGGGCGCGCCGTGAGGCGCGCTCCGCGCGGCGCTGGAGGCGGAGCGACCTGCGCTCCAGCCGGTTGGCGAGAGCCAACCGGTCGGCGGCGCGTTGGGACTCGGCTTCGCGGGCTCGTTCCGCCATATGGGAGCGGGCGAGCGCTTCTGGGATGAGATGCAACTTCCTGGTCCTGTTCAGCTTCTGGCGCGGCGAGCGGGCCGGCGCCGGTTCTTCGGTGGGGAGGTTCGGGTGGGGATCACGTCGTGGGCCGTACGCTGCCGGCCGGCCGATGGTGCCTTGGACGCTCATGCCGTGACCGGGTTCTTGCGGGGGCGACCACGGGGCCGCTTGCGGGGCACCACGACGCCCTGGACGAACAGCTCGCCACCCCACACCCCCCAGGGCTCACGGCGGTCCTTGGCGCCGGCCAGGCAGGCCTCGCGCAGCGGGCAGGTCCCGCACAGCGACTTGGCGTACTCCACGTCCTCCGGGGTCTCGGCGAAGAACACCTCGGGGTCGTAGGAGCGGCAGGGGACGCTGTCGTCGAGTCGCTCGATGGCCTCGTCGAGCTCGTTCAGCGTGTACAGCGGGGTCACAGAGGTCTCCGGATCGGGTGGTGAGGTGAGATCAGGTCGGGCGGCGTACGGCGCGAGTGGCACGGTTGATTCCTCGTCGTCGTGGTCGGTCTCCGGCTCGTGGCCGGAACTGGCAGGCAAAACAGAAGGGCCGCGGATCCCGGTGTGGGTTCCGCGGCCCTGGTAGGTGCCGACCTGATCTCGCCGATCAGGCTGGATCACTCCAGGGATCGAGCCCGCGGAGGGCCCACATCGTGTGGAACTGGGTCTTCTGCTGTCCGAAGAGCTGGTTGCCGGCGCCGGCCGCATTGGCGGTGACATAGGCACCCATGTGTGCCTTCACCGCTACCGCTGCGGGCGCCAGGATCGGTCGCTCGCTGGCGGCGGCCTCGCGAATCGCGGCAGAGACTGCCGGACGCACGGCGGCGCGAGCGGACAGACCGGTGCCCGACAGCCGGACATCGCCATCAGCCAGGAGAAGGCCGACGAACTCGCGGTCGATCAGTTTGGTGGTGATGCTGGCCACGGGACTCGCCTCCTTCCGGCGTCTCGACGGGCAGTCTCTGCTGCTCACAACGGGCACTTCGGTACAGCTCAGTACAGCATGGCTCCGGGAGAAGCGGAAGACTCCTCCGGCGCCGTGTGCAGCACGCTATGCGCACCACTCCGGCGCGCGCAAACTATTTTTCCGGGGATTCCTCGGAAGTCTCCGCCTCGGCCTCCGGCAGCGGCTGACCGGCGCACATGGCCAGCACGTCGGGGCCGAACTGGCGCAGCTTGTGCGGCCCCACCCCGGAGATCTTGCCCAACTCGCGCTCGGAGCCCGGCACGTTCTCCGCGATCGCCATCAGCGTGACGTCGGTGAACACCGCGTACGGCGGGCGACCCAGATCCCGGGCCCGCTCCAGGCGCCACTCCCGCAGCCGCTCGAACAGCTCCTCGTCCATGGTGGAGGGGCAGTCCACGCAGCGCCGGAGCTTGATTTCGGCCGCCTCCGTCAGGGTTCGCCCGCACACCCGGCACAGGACGGGCCCCCGCGCTCGGCGCCCGCGCGCGCCGGAGCCGCGCTCCACGCCCCCGCCGCCACCGGCGCCCGCCCTCGCGGAGGCGCTCGAGCCGGGCCGCAGCCCGTCGAGGAAGCGGCTCGGCCGGCGGGAGGCCCGGCCGCCGGGCGAGCGGGACAGCGCCCAGGACATCGTCAGGTCTCGCCGGGCCCTGGTGACCCCCACGTAGAGGAGGCGGCGCTCCTCCTCCACCTGCTCGGGCGTCTTGGCGTGGGTGATCGGCAGCATCCCGTCCGTCAGGCCGACGAGGAACACCGCGTCCCATTCGAGGCCCTTGGCGGTGTGCAGCGAGGCCAGCGTGACGCCCTCCACGGTCGGGGCGTGCTGGGCCGCGGCGCGCTCGTCGAGCTCGGCCACGAAGTCCCGCAGGGTGGCGCCCGGCCTGGCGCGGGCGAACTCCTCGGCGAGCCGCACCAGGGAACTCAGCGAATCCCACCGCTGGCGGACGGCGCCCGAGCCGGCCGGCGGCGTGGGCGTCCACCCGGTGGTGGCCAGCACGGCGCCCACCTGTGCGCCGAGCCCCTCATCGGCCGCCTCGGTCAGCGCCGGGTCGTTGCCCGCGGCCCGGGAGGCGCCGCGCAGGGCGAGCCCCGCCTGCCGGATCTCGGGCCGCTCGAAGAACCGCTCGGCGCCCCTGAGCTGGTAAGGCACCCCGGCGTCGGAGAGCGCCTGCTCGTAGATCTCGGACTGGGCGTTGATCCGGAAGAGCACGGCGATCTCGCTGGCCGGCACCCCGCCGCCGCCCTCCTCGACCGGGGCGAGCAGCTGCCTGATCCGCTTGGCGGTGGCCTCGGCCTCGGCCGGCTCGTCCGGGTGCTCGGCGAAGACCGGCTCAGGCCCGGCCGGCCGCTGCGAGACCAGCTCCAGGCGGTTCTCGGCGGCCCGCCCCTTCGCCTGGGCCAGCAGCCCGTTGGCCAGGTGGACCACCTGCGGCGTGGAGCGGTAGTCCCGGACGAGCTTGACGACGGTGGCCTCCGGGTGGCTGAGCCGGAAGTTCAGCAGGTGCTCGGGGGTGGCGCCGGTGAAGGAGTAGATCGTCTGGCTGGCGTCCCCCACGACGCACAGGTTGTCCCGCTCCCCCAGCCACAGCTGGAGCAGCCGCTGCTGGAGCGGGCTGACGTCCTGGTACTCGTCGACCACGAAGTGCTGGTACTGGCGGCGCACCGTCTCCGCGATGTCGTGCCGGTCGGTGAGGATGCCGACCGTCAGCAGCAGCACGTCCTCGAAGTCGATGACGCCGCGGTCTCGCTTGAGCCGCTCGTAGCTGCCGTAGATCCGGCTGATCTGGGCCGGGTCGGCGGACACCTCGCGGCCGGCCTTGGCGAGCACCGCCGGGTACTCCTCGGGGATGGTCTGGGTGAGCTTGGCCCACTCGATCTCGCCGGTGACCTCGCGGAGCTCGGCCCGCTCAAGACGGACCCGGTTCCTGGCGGCGGCCTCCGCGACCAGCTGGATCTTCCGCTCCTCCACCCGCGGCGGCTCCCCGCCCACCGCCTTGGGCCAGAAGTACTGGAGCTGCCGCAGCGCCGCCGAGTGGAAGGTCCTGGCCTGCACCCCGCCCGCGCCCAGCTGGCGCAGCCGGCCGCGCATCTCGCCCGCCGCCCGCTGGGTGAAGGTGACGGCGAGCACCGTGGCCGGCTGGTAGACGCCGGCCAGTACCCCGTAGGCGATGCGGTGGGTGATCGCCCGCGTCTTCCCGGTGCCGGCACCGGCCAGCACGCACACCGGCCCGTGCAGCGTGGTGGCCACCTCCCGCTGCTCCGGATCGAGCCCGTCGAGCACGGCGTCGGGCGAGCCTGGCGCGGCGGGGAAGGATCCGGAGGGGAGGGGCGAGGCGTGCGGTGCTGATGTCACCCCGCCATGCTGCCAGGTCCCCGGAGACGCGTGGGGCGGGTTGTCCACAGCCCGTGGAATTTGTCGTACCGGCCCGCGTGTTGTCCTGGAGCCAGGAATCGGCCCCCGATCGGGACGACCACGACGCCATGACGAGGAGCAGGACGATGCAGGGCACCGTGACGATGTACAGCACCCCGTGGTGCGGTTACTGCCGCCGGCTCAAGGGCCAGCTGGACCGCGAGGGCATCGCGTTCACCGAGATCGACATCGAGCAGGACCCGACCGCGGTGGCCCTGGTGGAGAAGGCCAACAACGGCAACCAGACGGTGCCCACGGTCGTCGTGGTGCCCGCCTCCGGTGGCCCCGAGGTCACCATGACCAACCCCTCCCTGGCCCAGGTGAAGGAGGCGCTGGTCGGCGCGCCGGTCGCCGACTGAGCCCGGTGACCAGGCGGGCCGCCAGGGGCTAGGTCAGCGGCTTGCCGTACCACATCTCGATCAGGCGGGCGGCGATGGAGATCCCGGCCGGGGGCAGCACCTCGCCGGACTCCATGGCCGCCCGCAGGTCGTCCCGGGAGAACCAGCGGGCCTCCTCGATCTCCTCGCCGTCCACCCGCAGCTCGGACGAGGTGGCGCGGGCCACGAAGCCCAGCATCAGGCTGGACGGGAAGGGCCACGGCTGGCTCGCGACGTACGACACCTCGCCGATCGCGACCCCGGCCTCCTCGTGGACCTCGCGTATCACCGCCTCCTCGATCGACTCCCCCGGCTCCACGAAGCCGGCCAGCGTCGAGAAGCGGCCCTCGGGCCAGTGCACCTGCCGGCCGAGCAGCGCCCGGTCCGACTCGTCGAGCACCAGCATGATCACCGCCGGGTCGGTGCGCGGGTAGTGCTCGGCGCCGCAGGCCGGGCAGCGCCTGATGTGGCCGGCCGCCGCGATCACCGTGCGCTCGCCGCAGCGCGAGCAGAACCGGTGCAGCCGCTGCCAGTTCTCCAGGGCGACGGCGTGCACCAGCAGTTCGTTGTCCCGCTCCGACAGCAGCGCGGCGGCCTCCCGGAGCCCGGCGGGCCTGGCCGCCTCGTCCATCCGGCCGGGCAGCGAGTCCTTCTGGAGGGCGAAGTAGCGCACGCCGTCCCCGTCGGTGCCGAGGAAGTAGCGGTGGGCCTCGGTGAGCGGGGCGTCGAACGACGGCATGGTGACCAGCTCGGTCCGCCCGTCGTCGGTGTCCTCGATCAGCGCCTGGCCGCCGGAGACCACGAACACCCTGGTGGTGGGATGACTCCAGGCGGCGCCCAGCCACGCCTCGTCGAGGCGGTGCCCGGTGCCGCGGTCGATGCCGCCCGTGCCGGTGAGCGGGATCGGCTGGACAGCGTTGTCCGAGGTGGTACGCATACTCAGAAGACTAACCGGGGTCGTTGGGCTCCCAGGAATCCTCCCCCAGCAGCAGCCGCTCGATGCCCCTCCTGCCGGGCAGCACGGTGGGCCGCACCAGCTCGCCGCTGCGCACGTAGAGAAACGCCGCGCTGACCTGGCCCAACCGCAGCCCGTGGCGCTCGGCCCAGGCCAGCCGGTAGATGGCCAGCTGCAGCGGGTCGGCCTCCTGCCGCCTGGCGGTCTTCCAGTCGATGATGTCGAAGCCGCCGCTCGGCGTGCGGTAGACGGCGTCGATGCGGCCGCTGATCACCCGGCCCGCGAGCTGGATCTGGAACGGCGCCTCGACGCGGTAGGGCCGCCGGCCCGCGTAGGGCGTGCGGGCGAACGCCTCCTTCAGGGCCTCCAGCTCCCGCTCGTCCCTGATCTCCGAGTCCGCGTCGGGTTCGCCGCCTGGCAGCTCGTCGAGGCCCAGCATGGGCAGCGGCAGCTCCTCGAACCGGGACTCGACCCAGGCGTGGAAGCGGGTGCCGCGGCGGGCCGCGGGCTGTGGCGGGCGGGGCATCGGCCTGGCCAGCTCGCGGGCGAAGCCCTCCGGGTCGGCGGCCAACCGCTGCACCTGGGAGGCGGAGAGCGACAGCGGCAGCGGCACCTCGCGCACCGCCGACCTGGCCTGCCGCAGCTCGCCGGTGAGCGCGGCCAGGTCGCGGTCCCAGGAAGCCACGGCCCGTTGCTCCTCCGGAGTGAGTTCGGCCTCCTCGGCCGCCGCCTCCGCCGCCGGTTCAGGGGCCGCGCCGGCGAGCCTGGCCAGCACCGCGTCGGCCGCCTCCCGGCGGCGGGTCAGGGCCACCGGGTCGAGCGGCAGCGGCCAGGCCAGGTCGCGTTCCGGCGCGGCCAGTGCCGGGTTCTCGGCCTCCTCCGGCGGCTCGTCGGCCCAGACCTCGACCTCGCCGTGGTCGGGGCCCGACTCGCAGTGGGCACGCAGCGCGGTGAGGAAGTCCGAGGGGCCGCGCCGCTTCTTCTGGCTCGGCCCCCACCAGTGGCCCGAGCCGAGCAGCAGGGAGCGGGGCCGGGTGAAGGTGACGTAGCCGAGCCGCAGCTCCTCCAACCGCAGCTGCTCGGCGACGGCCGCCAGGTACTCCTTGTGGGCCGGCGCCGACCACTCCTCGACGGCGGGCAGCGTCTCCGCGTCGCCGCGCAGCGGGTGCGGCAGCGCCCTGGCCTGCCTGAGCCAGGAGTCCCGCGACGACTTGGCGGGGAAGACGCCGGCGCAGAGCCCGGGCACCACGACCACGTCCCACTCCAGGCCCTTGGCCTTGTGCGCGGTGAGCACCTTCACGGTGTTCTCGCCGCCGGGCAGCGAGCCGTCGAGCCCTTTGTCGTACTGGGCGGCGGCGCGCAGGAAGCCGAGGAACGCGGGGAGCGTGGCCTCGCCGTCGACGGCGGTGCCGGCCCGCCCCGCGGCGAAGCCGGCGGCCAGGTCGAGGAAGGCGCTCAGCGTCTCCCGGCGGCGGGCGGCCAGCGCCTGCGGGGAGGCCGACAGCTCCACCTCGAGGCCGGTGACGGCCAGCACCCGGTGCAGCACGTCCATCAGCGGGTCGCCGAGCGCCCGCCGCAACTCCCGGATCTCGGCGGCCAGATGGGCGAAGCGGACCCGCGACTCGGCGGAGAACGGCAGCCCGTCGTCCTCGCCGGGGCCCGGCCCGCCGCCGTCCACGAAGGTGTCCAACGCGTCGGCGAGCGAGGTGATCTCGGCCGGGTCGGTGCCCTCGACGGCCGCGGCGAGCGGTTCCTCCCCGCCGCCGTCGACGCGGCGTACCAGCATCCTGGCGCGCCGGCCGAGGAGCGCCAGGTCGCGCGGCCCGATCCGCCAGCGCGGCCCGGTGAGCAGCCGCACCAGCGCGGCGTTGGCCGTCGGGTCGGCCATCACCTGGCAGACGGCCACCAGGTCCGCGACCTCGGGCAGGTGCAGCAGCCCGGCCAGGCCCACCACCTCGACCGGCACGTCCCGCTCGACCAGCACCCGCTGGATGTCGGCGAACTCGGCGGCGGTGCGGCACAGCACGGCGATCTCGCCCGGCGGGGTGCCGGTGGCGACCCGGTGCGCGACGGAGTCGGCCAGCCAGGTCAGCTCCTCGGCGTGCGTGGTGTGCAGCGCGCAGCGCACCACGCCCGCGCCTTCGGCGCCGTCCGCCGGGCGGAGCGGCACGACGGCCGGGTGCCGCTCGCGCAGCGGCGCCGACAGGCCGTTGGCCAGGGTGAGCAGCCGGCCGCCGCTGCGCCGGTTCTCGCTGAGGCTGTACCGGTCGGCCGGGCCGCCGTCGCGCCGCGGGAAGTGGTCAGGGAAGTCGTCGAGGTTGGCGACGGACGCGCCGCGCCAGCCGTAGATGGCCTGGCAGGGGTCGCCGACGGCGGTGACGGCGTGCCCGGTGCCGCCGCCGAACAGGCCGGCGAGCATGACGCGTTGGGCGACGGAGGTGTCCTGGTACTCGTCGAGCAGCACCACCGCGTACTCCTCGCGCAGCAGCCGCCCCACCTCGGGCACCTCGCGGGCCAGGGCGGCGGCGAGCGCGATCTGGTCGCCGAAGTCCAGCAGGTCGCGGGCGCGTTTGCGGGCCCGGTACTCCTCGACGACGCCGAGGAGCTGGCCGCGGCCGACGGCGGCCTGCGGCACCTGGCGCAGGTCGGCGTTGGTGAGCTCGGCGCGGCCGAGCTCGGCGAGCAGTGCGGCGTCGAAGGCGCGCAGCCGCTCCGGGGTGACCAGGTGCTCGGACAACTCGCCGTCGAGCGCGACGAGGTCGGTGACCAGGGTGGTGAACGACGCGCTCGGCGGCTCGAAGTCGGGCGGCGCCGAGCGCAGCACCTCGGCCGCCAGCTGGAAGCGGCCGGCGTCGGCGAGCAGCCTGGCGGCCGGTTCGATGCCCAGCCGCAGCCCGTGGTCGCGCAGCAACTGGCCGGCGAACGCGTGGTAGGTGGAGATCCGCGGCTCGCCGGCCGGCTCGGCCGCCGGGTCCTGGCCTGCCGCGTCGGTGATGCCGGCCCTGGCCAAGGCCTTGCGGACCCGCTCGGCCAGCTCGCCGGCCGCCTTGTTGGTGAAGGTGAGGCCGAGCACCCGCTCGGGCGCCACCTGCCCGGTGCCGGTCAGCCACACCACCCGGGCCGCCATCACCGTGGTCTTGCCGGAGCCGGCGCCGGCCACGATCGCCTGGGGCGCGGGCGGCGCGGTGATGCACGCCAACTGCTCCGCGGTGAAGGGGATGCCGAGCAGCTCCTTGAGCTCCTCGGGGCGGGTGAGTCGGGCGGGCACCTGGGAAACCCTAACGCCGACCACCGACATCCCCGGGCCGAGCCGGGCCCCCGGGTCCGCGACCTCGGCCGGGGCAGCTCGCCGTGTCGCCGCAACGCCGCGGCGGTGCCTTCGAGCGCCGCGCGCAACCGGGCCGGTATCCACCAAGCCCACGACGCCCTGATCCGCCCGGCCCGCCCGGCCAGGGCCCGGCGCCGCTACTCCACCACCTGCCGCCCCTCCGGCCTGGCGCTGCACGCGCCCCGGAAGGCGCAGGAGCCGCAGTGCTGTCCCGCGGCCGGCGCGAACCGCTCGTCGAGCACCTTCCCCGCCGCGGTGGCGAGGAGTTCGCCGACCCACTCGCCGTTGGTCGGGTCGAGCGCCTCCTGCCGCTGCACGGCGGGCAGCGCGTCGCCGCCCTCCCGCTTGGGCGCGCCCTGCCGCAGGTGGACGAGTTCGGCGCCGCCGAGTTCGCCAGGGACCGCCTCACCGTCCCGCACGGCGAGCTGGTAGACGGCGAGCTGCGGGTGCCGTGCCACTTCGGCCCTGGTCGGCTTGGAGCGGCCGGTCTTGAAGTCGACGACGTAGACCCGGCCCTCGGCGTCCCGCTCGACGCGGTCCAACACGCCCCGGATCCGCACCTGGTGGTCGCCGGCCGGCAGGACGACCTCGAACTCCTGCTCGCTGGCGGCCGGTTCGCGGCCGTCCCGGCCCTGGAGCACGTGCCAGCGCAGGAAGCGTTCCAGCGCGGCCCGCGCCTCCGCCTGTTCGCGGCGCGACTGCCAGGGCGCCTCGAAGGCCAGCCCGTCCCAGACCGTCTCCAACCGCTCCATCAGCACCGCGAGGTCGGCCGGCGCGGTGCCGGACGCCACCTCGTCGGCGAGCACGTGCAGCACGTTCCCGAAGCCCTGGGCGGCGGTGGCGGGCGCGTCGGCGTGCACCTCGCGGCCCAGGAACCACTGCAGGGAGCAGGTGTTGACCAGCTGGTCGAGGGCGCTGCCGGAGAGCGCCACGGGGCGCTCCGGGTCGCGCAGCGGCGCGGCGGCCATGCTGGGGGCGCGCAGCCCCCACCAACGCTCCGGGTGGGCGGCCGGCGCCAGCGGGTGCCCCTCCTCGTCCCGCCGCGCCGCCAGGTCGACGAGCCGCCGGGCGGCGGCCCGGCGCAGGGCCGGCGACGCCGCCTGGTCGACGGTGGTGGCGCAGAACGCGGCCACCATCGCGGCGAGCGCCAGCGGCCGGTGCGGCCGGCCGCCGACCTCCCGCGGCTCGACGCCGAGTTCCCGCAGGAAGCGGGACGGCTGGTCGCCCTCGTCCGCGCCCTGCACCGCGGTCACCACGAGCCGGTCCCTGGCCCGGGTGGCGGCCACGTAGAAGAGCCGACGCTCCTCGGCGAGCAGCGCGCCGGGGCTCAGCGGCTCGGCCAGCCCGTGCCGGCCGATCCGGTCCGCCTCCAACAGCGAGCCGCGCCGCCGCAGATCGGGCCAGAGGCCCTCCTGGACGCCCGCGACGACCACCAGCGACCACTCGAGCCCCTTGGCCCGGTGGGCGGTCATCAGCCGCACCGCGTCCGGCCGCACGGCGCGGGCGGCGAGCGTGTCGGCCGCGATGTCGTGGGCGTCGAGCTCCTCGAGGAAGTTGCGGACGCCACGCCCGCCGAGCCGCTCCTCGGCCCGCGCCGCCGCCTCGAACAGGGCGCAGATGGCGTCCAGGTCACGGTCCGCGTTCCGGCCGCCGGCGCCGCCGCGCCTGGCCGCCCGCTCCAGCCTGGCCGGCCAGGAGGTGCCGTCCCAGAGCAGCCACAGCGCCTCCTCGGCGCTGCCGCCGCCGGCCAGCAGCTCGCGCGCCTTGCGCAGCAACAGCCCGAGCCGCTGCGCCGCACCGGCGTAGGAAGGCTCGTGGGTGACGAGCCGCTCCGGCTCGGCCAGCGCCCGCGCGACGAGCTCGTCGGACGACGCCGGCACGGCGACGCCGGCGGCCCGCTCCTCGTTGCGCAGCGCCCGCCCGAGGCGGCGCAGGTCGGCGGCGTCCATCCCGCCGAGCGGCGAGGTGAGCAGCGCGAGCGCGGTGTCGGGGGCGAGCGGGGCAGTCCCCGACCCGTGCTCGGACCCGTGCTCGGGCCCGTGCCCTGACCCCGGCTCGGCGACGGCGCGCAGCGCGGTGAGCAGCGGCGCGACGGCCGGCTCCTGGCGCAGCGGCAGGTCGTCGCCGTCCACCTGGAGGGGCACGCCGGCCGAGGTGAGCGCCCGGCGCACGGCGGGGATGGAGCGGGAGCCGGCGCGCACCAGCACGGCCATCTCGCCCCACGGCACGCCGTCCTCCAGGTGGGCGCGGCGCAACAGGTCGGCGATGTTGTCGAGTTCGGCGCCCGGCGTCGGGTAGGTGAACGCCTCGACGCGGCCGCCTGGCCGGTCGGCGGCCAGCGCGCGGTGCCGGCGGACGGCGTCGGCCGGCAGCCTGGCCAGCGGCATCCGCTGGGTGAGCAGCCGGGTCGCGGTCAGCAGCGCGGCGCCGCTGCGGCGGTTGGTGTCCAGTACGGCGACCGGCGCGGGGGTTCCGGCGCGGGTGGGGAAGGCGTCGGGGAAGCCGAGGACGCCGTTGACGTCGGCGCCGCGGAAGGCGTAGATCGACTGGTCGGGGTCGCCGAACACCACCAGGTCGCGCCCGTCCCCGGCGAGCGCGCGGAGCAGCGCGACCTGCGCCGGGTCGGTGTCCTGGTACTCGTCGACGAAGACCACGTCGTAGCGGGCGCCGACGGCCGCGGCGGCCTCGGGACGCTCGGCGAGCCGGACCGCGCCGCGCACCAGCTCGGTGTAGTCGAGGACGCCCTGGGCCTCGGTGACGTCCAGGTACTCGGCGAGGAAGTGGGCGGCGGCCGCCCAGTCGTCGCGGCCGGTCTCGCGGGCGAACGAGGCGAGCGTGCCGGGCCCGAGACCCAGCTCGCGGGAGCGCGCGAGGACGGCGCGCAGCTCGTCGGCGAAGCCGCGGGTGGTGAGGCAGGCGCGCAGTTCGTCCGGCCAGTCGATCCCGCGCCCCCGGCGCTCGGGGTCGTGGTGGCCGGCGAGGAGTTCCCGCAGGTAGAGGTCCTGTTCCGGGCCTGAGAGCAGGCGCGGCGGCTCGGCGTACAGCTCGCGGTCCTGGTGGGCGCGGACGAAGGCGTACGCGAACGAGTGGAATGTGGTCGCCCGCGGGGAACGACCCCCCATGCGGGCCGTCATCCGGTCCCGCAGCTCGGCCGCGGCCTTCCGGCTGAAGGTGAGCACCAGCACCCGCTCGGGGTCGGTGCCGCCGGCCACGCGCCGGGCGACGGACTCGACCAGCGTGGTCGTCTTGCCCGTGCCGGGGCCGGCCAGCACCAGCAGTGGTCCGCCGGAATGGTCAACCACGGCGCGCTGACTGGCGTCAACAGCAGGGACACGCGCGTCGGCGATCGGGGTGCGTACCAGTCGATACGCTCCCGGAGCGGACGGCGGGCGGTCAGTGGACGGGACGGAGAGGCTCACGTGGCTCACGTGCATCGCGGATTCTCGGTGACGGATGGGGAGACGGTACGCCAGTCGGGCCCCCGGGCGCAGCCCTGCCGGTGGTGCCGGTGAGGGGGCCCTGGTCCTCAGGGGAGCCGGTGCGGTTCCGCGGCCGCTCCTTCCCAACGGGCCAGCCGCATGTCGAGCCGTGGCGTGCCGTCAGCCTGCTCTCGCAGCGGCGTCCCCTCGACGCGGTAGTTCTCGAGCGCGCGCCGCTCGTGCCCCGGCAGCAGCCGGCCGTCGGCGCGGACCACCCGCCACCACGGGACGGCGCCGCCGTACACCGCCATCACGTGGCCGACCTGGCGCGGGCCGCCCTCGCCGATCCACTCGGCGACGTCCTTGTAGGTGAGCACCCGCCCCGGCGGAATGCCCTCGACCGCGGCGAGCACCCGGTCGGCGTACTCGGGAAGCTGGTGGGTTTCTTGGCCGGCCATGGCGCCCATGGTGCCGTATGTCACGGACCGCGCCCCTCGGCGCGTCTCTCGTGTCACTATCGTCCCAAGGGCAGGGGGGAGAGCTGGTCGACAGCTCCTGCCAGAGGGGACCTTCAGGGAAGCGGCCAGTGATACGGGGCGAGGAAGAGAACGCGAGCGGCTACCCGCCGGTCGGCGACGGCCGGGCGCTGAGCGGTGCGCGCGGCCGGCCGCCGGCCCTCGCCGCTGCGGCGACCGCCGGTGACCCGGC
>NZ_BAAGPR010000102.1:0-28664 GCF_054783955.1 Streptomyces mayteni
GCACCGGCGCCGCGGCGGGCGGCGCGGCCGGCGGCCCGGTGGGCGGCTGTTGCTGCGGCGGCACGGCCTGACCACCGCCGGCCGGTGCCGCCGGCTGGCTGGCGCCGCCGCCGGAATACCAGGCCGGCGGCGTGTAGTCGATGGTGAACTGCCCCGTGGTCTCGGACTCCTCCTCAAGGAGCTCGTCATCGGGGCGTTCGTCGGCGGAGCTCTCCTCCGCGGTGCGAACCCTGTCCCGGTCGCTGTTCACGACGCCTCCCGCTGCTGGTCATGCCTCTGATCCGCATCACTGTGGTCCGCTACGCGGATGACGGACCGGATCTCCCGAGCGGTTCCCCCGGCACGGGCTCAGGCCATTCTGTACGGCACGCCTGACGTGCCCACCATCACCCTAGTCGCCACCTCCGGAACTCCCCCACCCCTCCCCAGGAGGTACGGGTTCCGTCACAAGGCGAACGTCGTGCAACTCGACACCAGTTGGGGGAAATCGGGGGAATCGCCCCGCTCTGTCATCTCTGGCATCACTGTCATTTCCCCCGACTCCACCGCCCCCGCGCCCTCAGCTCGTCGGGTCGAGCCGGCTCGGGTTGCCGAGCAGCCCCGTCTCGCCGTCCGTCGGCACCATCCGCACCAGCCGCCGCGACGCCCTGGTGCACCAGAGGACCGCGTCCTCGGCGAAGGTGGACAGCGCCTGCGCCTGTATCTCCGGCAGCGCCATGATCCGCCCGATCCGCTCGGCCTCCTCGGGAGACACCCGCTGGATCCCCACCAACGCCGCACGCTCGAGCAACCTGGGCGCCGCCGGGCTGAGATAGGGGAGCAGCGTCAGCACCGGCTGCCAGGGAGCCGAGGCCACCCGGCCGCGCGGCGGCCGCGTGCCGCAGTCCCGCACCACCAGCACCGGGCTGCCGAGCGTCGCGCCCAACGGCGGCACCCGGCCCACCTCGTGCAGCGTCATGCACTCCACGCCGCCGTTCGCCGCCTGCGCCAGCCGCGCCCAGACCGGCGCCCGCGCCGTCTCCACCGCGACCCGCGCCCCGGTGGCCACCGCGCGCAGCGCCAACACCTGCGCCGACCAGACCCCGCCGATCAACACCATGTCGTACGGCACGGGATGGTGGATCCCCAGCACCGCGGGGCGGGAGCGGGCGTCGACGCCGACGATGATGCCGTCGTCCCCCACCGGCAGCGCGAGCGCCGCCAACTCGTCCGCGGACAGCACCCGCGTTCCCCTGGCCATCAGCGGACCCCGCCCAGCGGCAACGTGGCCCGCACCCCGGGCAGCTGCTGCCGGTCCATCCGGGCCAGCGCCAGCCGCGAACCGCGCGCCGCGGCCAGCAACTGGTGGCTGACCGCCCGCAGTTCGGCCTCGCTGCGCCCGGTGACCCGGACGTGCCCGCCGAGGGCCACGGAACGCGGGCCCTGTCGGCGCAGGGTGAGCGAGAACGTGGTGGCGAAGGCCGGCAGCGAGGTCAACAGCGCGACCAGGGCCGGCAGCGGCGTGGCCCCAGGCCCGAGCGCCGGCCAGCGCACCACCCGGAACGTGGTGTGCCAGCGGTCGTCACAGCGCCACACGCGCGCCCCCTCCGCGGTGCGCCGCGGGCGCGGCCCCTCCGCCTGGCCGATCAGCGTCGTGGCCGCCGGGTCGGAGCTGGTGCAGGCCGCCACCGCGGCCAGCAGCTCGCCCTCCGTCAACACCGTGGCCCGGAAGCCGGCGCCGGCCAACCGACTCGCCAACTGGTCGGCCACCCGGGCCAGCGCGCGCTGCGCCCCCAGCAGGCCGCCGCCCCGCTCGGCCACCGCGGCCGGGCACAGCTCGGGATCGAGCCGCAACGCCACCCAGGTCAGCCGCAACGCGGGCGCCCCGCCGGGCCCCTGCGGCTGCAACAGGGCGTAACTCGCCCCGGCCACCGACCGGTCGGGCAGCTGCGGCGCGGGGGCCGGCTGGGTGTGCTGCACCGACTGCACCGACTCCAGACATATCCCGTCCGTCTCCAGCGCCTCGTGGAGCAGGGACAACGGCAACGGCCGCACCCCGTGGCCCGGTTGCAGCGGCGCGAGCGAGGCCTCCACCCGCAGCACCGCGGTGAGCGAACCGCCGTCGGCGACCATCCCGATCTCGCGCCGATCCCGCCCGGCGAACGGGTGACTGACCAGCCCCGGCACGCACTCGGCGGCCAGCGACCCCAGAGGATCGCCACCCGCCGGCAGCGGCCCGGCCGCCTGCCGACCGCGCCGCCGCAGCGCCAGCGCCGCCCCCACCCGGACCGGCAGCGGTTCGCCGAGCCGCCAGGCCGCCACCACCAGCACCAGAAGCGCCACGGGCGGCACGGCGAGCGCCCAGAGCACCGGGCGCCAGGGGCCGCTCACGGCGAGACCGCCCCACACCAGGGCGCCGGCCGCCTGGAGACACACCAACGGCCAGAGCGCCAGCAGCCCGCCCGAGCCGGCCGGCGGCCGAGGCACCACCGCCTCGGCCGGCCCGGCGCCCGCGTCGGGTCGTGCCGCCGTCGCAGCCGTCGCAGCCGTCGCAGCCGTCGCCATGCTCCCCGCCCCCTCCTCACCGTGATCGGATCGTCACCCGGCATAGTAGATCCCCGGTCTGACAACGGATCGCACGGGTGCGGTTCACGGTACGGGGGAGGAGCGCTCAACCATGGCGTCGCGGAAGGACGAGCTCAACGCCTACACGTTCGCCAAACGCCGCACGGTGGCGGCGTTCCTCCAACCCAGCCCCACCAGCACCGAGGAGGGCGCCCCGCGCCCGCTGCGCTCGGTGGTGCCCGGCATGGTGGTGGGCGCGCTGGTGCTGGTCGGGTTCGGCGCCTGGGGCCTCTTCAGGCCCGCCGTCCCCCAGGGGTGGGACGAGCCGGGACGCAACGTCATCATCGGCAGCGACTCCACGACCCGTTACGTGGTCCTGGAGACCCCGGGCGGCGGCCCACAGCTCCACCCGGTGCTCAACCTCTCCTCCGCCCGCCTCCTCCTCGGCGACCCGGGCGACGTCGACATCGTCAGCGTGGACGAGGCCGAGCTCGACAGCGGCGACATCCCCCGCGGCCCCACCCTCGGCATCCCCTACGCCCCCGACCGGCTGCCGTCCGCCGAGGAGTCGGGCGAGGCCAAGCGGTGGGCGGTCTGCCAACAGCCGGGCAGCGGGGGCGAGTACCAGCAGGCCACCTTCGTCCTCGCCGACCGCGACGCAGGCCGGGTCGACGGCCGCGGCCGGCTCACCGACGGCGAGGTGCTGTACGTCCAGTCCACCGAGGACGACGCCGGCTACCTCGTCGACGGCACCGGCACCAAGTACCTGATCGACGAGGCAGAGCCGGACAACCTCGACGTGCTGCTCCGCCTCCTCACCGACGAGCGGCCCCCGCAGCGCGTCGGCCAGGAGTGGCTCGACACCTTCGCCGACGGCTCCCCGATCGCCTTCCCCGAACTCTCCGCCCCCGTCGGCTCCGAGGCCGCCGTGCCCGGCCTGCGGGACGACGTCAACCGGGTGGGCATGGTGCTGACCGCCCCCACCGGCGGCGGCCCCCAGGACTACCTGGTGCTGCCGCAACAGGTCGTCCCCGTCTCCGAGTTCACCGCCCACCTGATGCTCAACAGCCCGCACACCGAGCTCCTCGGCCAGCGCGGCACCGCCTTCGAGGTCGGCGCCCAGGACCTCGAACCGGCCCCGCCCGAGGCCGGCATCGACCACGAACTCACCTGGCCGGAGAGCCGGATCAGCCAGGTCAACGACCCCGAGCGGACCACCCTCTGCTCCGTGCTGCGCTCCGTCGACCCCGAGGACGGCTCGACCGAGGTCGCCACCTGGGCCGGCACCGCCTACCCCGCCACCATCGCCTCGGGCGCCTCCACCGCCTACGTCACCCCGGGATCCGGCCTCCTCTACCGCCAGGTACAGGGCGAACAGGCGGAGGCCGGCCGCGTCTTCCTGGTCACCGACACCGGCCTGCGCTACGCCGTCCAGGCCACCGCGACCGACACCGAGGCGGCGGACGACCAGGCCCAGGTCAAGCTCGGCTACGGCCAGGTCACCCCGGTGCCGGTGCCGGCCCACTGGTCGCAGTTCCTGCCGATCGGACCTCCCCTCGACATCGACGACGCGAGGCGGCCGCAGGGATCATGACCAGGCACAGAACGGCCCGCGCCACCGCCGCGCTCGCCCTGCTGACCGGCGCCGCCCTCACCGGCGGCACCCCCACCGCCAGGGCCACCGGCGCCCAGTGCCAGTTCCCGGCCGAACCGATCGAGGAACGCCCCTGGGCGCTCCAGCGCGTCCGGCTCGACCAGCTCTGGGAGATCAGCACCGGCGCGGGTGTCGGCGTCGCCGTCATCGACAGCGGCGTCGACACCCGGAACCCCCAACTGACCGAAGCCGTCGCCGCCGACCGCGGCACCGACCTCACCGACGACGAGGGCGACCAGACCACCGACCGGGTCGGCCACGGCACCAAGGTCGCCGGCATCATCGCCGCCCGGGAGCGCGGCGACACCGGCTTCGTCGGCCTCGCTCCCGACGCCACCATCATCCCGATCCGGGCCAGCGACGCCGAGGGCGAAGGCGACGTGGCGACCCTCGCCGCGGCCATCAGGTACGCGGTCCAGGCGGACGCCGACGTCATCAACATCTCCCAGGACACCGACCGCCGGCTGGCCGAGGACTCCGACCTCCGCCTGGCCGTCGACGAGGCGCTCGCCGCCGACGTCGTCGTCATCGCCTCGGCCGGCAACGAGGGCGCCGACGGCGAGCTCGGGGAGACGTTCCCCGCCGCCTACCAGGGTGTGCTGGCCGTCGCCGCCTCCGACCGCAACAACGAGCGCGCCCCGTTCTCCCAGTCAGGCGACTTCGTCGGCATCGCCGCGCCCGGCGTCGACATGGTCTCCACGGTCCCCCTGGGCGGGCAGTGCGTGGACAACGGCACCAGCTTCGCCGCCCCCTACGTCGCCGGCGTGGCCGCCCTGCTGCGCGCCGCGGAGCCGGGCTGGACCGCCCAGAACGTCGTCGCCCACCTCCAGCAGACCGCCGAACGCGCCATCCCCGGGCCCGACCCCCAGCTCGGCTGGGGCGTCGTGGACCCGGTGCGCGCCCTCACCGAGCGGCCGGCCGCCCCGCCGACCGAACCCGTCCCCGACGAGGCACCGCCGGCCGCGCCGGCCCCCGAGGTCCCCGACCTCGTCCTCGGCGAGACCCACGCCGAACGGGCCGAACGGCTCGGCACCTACGCCGTGCTGACCGCCACCGTCCTCACCGCCGTCATCGCCGGCGTCGCCCTGGTACGGCGCGACCTGCGCCGCCGCCGAGCCTGACACCGGGCCTGACGCCGCCGGCGCGGGTGAGGGCGGCACGGGCGAAAACGGCGCGCGCCGACCGGCCGGCTGTGGCACCCTCGCCCCCATGCCGCAGCCAACCTGGACCCTCGACGAACTGGCCCACGCCGGCCCGGAACACCTCGACCCCGGCTTCGTCGCGGGCTTCGACCGGAAGCAGGGCTTCCCTGACCCCGCCCCCGACATCGAGGCCCTCCGCGCCCACGGCGTCGGCCCCGACGCCACCGTCGTCGACCTCGGCGCCGGCACCGGACGCTTCGCCCTCGCCGCGGCCCGCTCCTTCCGCCGGGTGGTGGCGGCCGACGTCTCCCCGGCCATGCTGGCCACCATCCGCGCCCGGGCCGCCGAGGCCGGCCTCACCTCGCTGGAGTGCGCCCACGCCGGCTTCCTCAGCTACCACCACGAGGGCCCACCGGCGGACGCCGTCCACACCCGGCACGCGCTGCACCAGCTGCCGGACTTCTGGAAGACCCTGGCCCTCGACCGCCTCGCCGCGCTGCTGCGCCCCGGCGGGGTGCTGAGAATCCGCGACCTGATCTACGACTTCGAACCGCACGAGGCCGAAGCCGTCTTCACCGCCTGGCTCGCCGGCGCCGCCAACCGCGACCCCGCCGCCGGCTACACGGCAGACGACTACGCGGAACACATCCGCACCGAGCACAGCACCTACCGCTGGCTCTTCGAACCCATGCTCAGCCGCGCCGGCTTCGACATCGTGGACACGGCCTTCGAGGGCCGGCTCTTCGGCACCTACACCTGCGTCAGGCGCTGAGCGCTAGGCGGTGGGCGCCGGGCCCGGCTCGTCGATGTCGAACTCCCCGTCCCGCGCGCCGAGGACGAACGCCTCCCACTCGGCCTCGGTGAACCGCAGCACCGTGTCCGGGTCCTTGGAGTTCCGCATCCCCACGCCGCCACCCGGCAGGTACGCGATCTCCACCTTCTCGTCCTGCGGGCCGTCGGGCGCGCTCAGCCACTCCACTCCGGAGATGTCGCGGGAGTACAACTCGTCACGCTCACGCTCCTTGCGCGCGGCGATCTCTTCCGGCGTCTCGGTCGCGGCCATCAGTACAGCTCCTCGTCGTTCACGGCCGCGACAAACGCCCGCCAAGCGGAAGCGGACACGGCCGCACAGGTCATCTCCGTTCGCTTCGAATCCCGCACCGCGACGGCTGCCCCGTCGGCCGCGACCTCGACGCACTCGCCGCCGGTGTCACCGCTGTAGCTGGATTTACGCCACCTGAGGGCCTTCTCCATAGCGCTCCTTCATCACCCGGGCGATCAGCTCCGCCGACTCCTCGATGGAGAGGGCGGCCGCCTGCAGGTGATCGTACCGCAGCGCACGGTCACGGACCTTGGCTCCGTCGACGGTCGCGACGCCCCCGTCGTAGCCCTCCTCATAGGCCAGGTCCGGCGTGTCCGCAAACCGCAAAACCGTGAACGAGCCCAGCAGCCCCGCGTGCACCCCCGCACTGAACGGCAGGATCTGCACGTTCACCAGATCGTTCGTCCGGAAGCTCAGCAGACGCGCCAGCTGCTCCCGCATCACCTCCTTCCCGCCGATCTCCTGGTACAGCACCGCCTCGCTCAACACGGCCCAGAACACCGGCGGCTGGTCGCGCTCGAGGATCTTCTGCCGCTCCAGCCGAGCCACCACCCGCGCGTCCAACTCGCTGCTGTGCATCGCCCCCAGCACGGCCCGCGCGTATCCCTCGGTCTGGAGCAGCCCATGCACCAGCTGCGGGTTGAAGGTGTAGATCTCCGTGGCCTTCTGCTCCAGATTCGCCTGCTTCTGGAACCACCTGGGCAGCGCGCTGCGGCTGATCAACGGCCACAGGCGCAGCAGCGCGCCCTCCGCGTTCAGCGCGGCGTCGAGCCGCTCCAGATGCTCCAGCTTCGGCATCAACACGGCGTTCTCGAACTGCCCGATCTGCGAACCGGTGAGAAACACCGCCCTGCCCACCTGATCCAGCGTGCGCTCGGCGGCCATCCGCAACCGCCGCAGCTCGGAACCGAAGTAGGCCAGCGGAGACGCCCCCGGGTCCAGCTCCTTGATGT
Organism: Streptomyces mayteni; assembly: GCF_054783955.1. Taxonomy (NCBI): domain Bacteria; kingdom Bacillati; phylum Actinomycetota; class Actinomycetes; order Kitasatosporales; family Streptomycetaceae; genus Streptomyces; species Streptomyces mayteni. Next base: position 7,396 of record NZ_BAAGPR010000102.1, read on the forward strand.
TCACCATCGGCCACTCCCTGCTCGACCGCAACGCAAACCGACTGCGCTTTGCATTCCCCCCATAGCCCAAAGTAGCCACGCGAACGCAGTCTTGTGGGGTGAACGGAACAACGTGCGCCCCCGACGAGAACCCGCCCCCGCCCCACCGCTACGGCTTCGAGATGACCTGCGGCGAGCACTCACCCGCCCACGTCCGCCGCATCGTCCGTAGCTACCTCCGCCTCTGGGGGCTGCCCCATCTGACGGACGCCGCCGAACTCGCGGCCACCGAGCTGCTCGCCAACGTCATCCGGCATGTCCCCGACCGCTGGTGCCGTTTCACCCTGCTCCGCCACGACGAGGGCATCCGCATCGAGGTCACCGACCGCCACCCCGTGTTGCCGGTGGTGCAACCGCACGACGTCTGGCGGGAGTCAGGCCGCGGCTTGGCCCTGATCGCCGGGCTCATGGACACCGTGGGCGTCACGCCGCACGCCGGACAGGGCGGGAAGACGGTGTGGGGCGAACTGAAGGCGTAGCCGGTTCAGAACGTACGCAGCCACCAGTCCGTCCCCAGGAGCAGCACGAAACCGGCCACCAGCACGGCCATCCCGAGCCGGGTCCGGCCTCGGCGGCTCATCTCGATGACCGACCCGGAGACGACGAACGCGGCGCCGTACAGCCCCAGGGACCGCAGGGACGACCCGTCGCCGAGCTGGACGACGAGCATGACCGCCATCGCCGCCATCGCCCCCGCGGCGATCCCCATGCGCAGCCGGCGGGCCTGGCGCGGGGTGAGCCCCTGTTGTGTCGAAGTCACGACAGAAGCATAGGCGTTCGGCTGTATGCGCCGGGGCTACTCAGCGGCATCTGAGTACAGGCGCGGATGTGACCGGACCGTGCGGTAACTACCATCCTTATAACGCTTGTTCGCATTCGTGTTGCCTGGGGACAACGCGTTCGGTCTAGGATGGGTGGCCCTCGGTGACCGAGGGGGCACGACCTGTGGATGAGGGGGGCGGGGTGCCGGACGATTCGCGTGCGGTGACGGGGCAGGCCGATCTCTACGTCGGGGACGAAGCCCTGAGCGGCTTCGCCGGACGACTCGGCGAGATCGAGGCGTCGCTCCGGGACGGCGGCATCACCACGTCCACCGTGGCACGGCTGGGCCTTGAGCGCAGCAGCTTCGGCGAGGGGGTGGCGTCGCTGTCCGACCTGCCCGCGCGCTACGAGTCGGTGGTCGCTCGACTGGAGGACTTCGTGCGGATCCGGCAGGAGGCCATGGAGGCGCTCGGTATCGTGACGCTGCTCTCCGAGCGGGGCTACGAGGCCGTCGAGCTCGAGCAGCGGCAACGCCTGCAAACGATCATGGCGGGTTGGGAAGAGCGCTACGCGGCCGACCGGGCGGGCGAGAGCCCCGGCCGGCCGTGACATGGCTCCCTGAACCCGACACGGCTGGATGAGGCAGCGCCTCCGACGCCGCCTAGCCGAGAACGAGAAATTCCAAGAGCGACGCACAAGGAGACGACCGGATGTCCGATGAGGTTCTGAGTGGCGGCGACAACCTCCGAATGGAGGATGATCTACCCGATCTCGTGACGAAGCTGCGCACCGCACAGGGAACCGTGAACGGTCTCTACACGCAGGCCGAGGCGGCGGGCGGCTCGCTGCCCGGGGTGTGGGGCGGCCAGGCTGGCGCGGCCGCCGCCGGCCTCCAGAACAGGGCCAGCGATGCCCTCAGGGAGCTGCGGGACAGCATCGGGGTCATCGCGGAGATGCTGGAGATGAGCATCAACGGGTTCGACGAGCAGGAGATGGAGCGGGTCCGGGAGTTGAGCGGCGTCGAGTCGAACTTCGACAACATGCCCGCGACCCGGATCAACGGATTCTGAGAGGGGCTTGTTCGATGGCTATCAACCACAGTTACAGCGGTGTCAGTCAGACGGCCGAGAGCGTCAGCGCGGTGGCCGGCAACTTGCGGACGATGCTTGAAGAGCTGCAAGGCCAGGTGCGGGCGAAGGTCGAGAACTGGGACAGCGAGACCAGGAACGTCTTCGAGTTCCAGATGCGTCGCTGGGACGCCGCGATGGCGAACCTGGGGATGACTGAGGATGCAGCGGCGCGGACCTTCGTGAACTCGTCGGCGATGTACCGGGCGACTGACAGCCATGGCGCGCGGCTCCTGCGCGACGGGCTGTGACTTTCCACGCCGATCCGGTGGTCACGTCGCTTCGCGTGGCGTGACCACCGGACGTTCACCCCGGCTGTCGAAGAGGTGTTGTCATGGCAACCTGGGAAGAGTTCACCCGACTTCACGAAGCGGCGCTCGCTGAGCAGGGGATCGGTCCACGCCGCGACGTCTCCACCGTCGCTTCGTCCGCGCAGGGCGACGGCACCGATGGCACGTTGGTAGTCGGGGACGGAACCCTCGAAGGCGCGGCGCGCGTGATTCGGGAATCGATCCTCGGCGATACGAGGACCGCAGGCAGGACGGCCGACGTTCGCACCTCGTACGTGGTGCAGATGTTCCGTGACTGGGAGTTGGCTCGCGGTCTGGCATCTGTCATCACACGCTGGGAGCGCAAGGCCGACATGCTGGCCGGGCGGTTGGAATCCGATGCGGAGGCACTGCACGTGATCCAACTGGGTTTCATCATCACCGACTCCCGCATCGGCCACACCATTCAGGCGGTGGAGAACGACATGTCGGAATGACGTGTCATCGGAGGAGCCAGTTGCCGACGTACGGGGACATCATCAACGCTCGATTCAGCGAGCTCGGATTCACGGCTTCGCGATGGGAGGAGATGGTTGAGCGGCTCGCCTCCCAGCGGGAAGTCTACGAGCAGCAGGTCGAGGCGTCGGCCCGAGTCGACGAATGGCAGGGGCTGAGCGCCGGTGCTGCCGTCAACCGCTTCCGGGAGACGCGTGAGACGTTCGCCGCCGCGGAGGAGGAGGCGGGAGTCGTCGCCGAGATCCTGCGGACAGCGCGCGACGAACTCACCCGCCTCAAAGGACTGCTTACGGACGCGGTGAGCCAGGCCGAAGCGGCCGGCATGACGGTGAACGCGACGACTGGACGAGCGACCTACGACCTCGACAGGTTCCCCGAGGGGTCCCGAGACCTCTCCCATCAGGACCCAGAGTTCCAGCGGCAGATCGTGGAGTCCGAAGCGGCGTGGACAGCCGAGATCCGGCGCTGGGTCGACGCGATCACCGAATACGACGTAGTCGTCCGAACCAGCCTGGAGCGAGCGACACACAACGACACCCCGTTCTTCGGCTTCAACAGCGGTGCCGAGGAGTCCATCATTCCGATGGAGGAGTCGCCGGAGCACGTGCACACGTGGTGGCAGGGACTCTCGGAGGAACAGCGGGCCGAGCTGATCGAGCGATATCCGGATGTCATCGGAAACCTGGACGGCATTCCTGCCGTGGATCGCGATCAGGCGAATCGTCTCCATCTGCCTCAGCTCATCGACGCGCTTGAAGGGCGAAATGACGCGGACTCCCAGCGCAAACTGGAGGGGCTTCAGGCCATCGAGGCTCGTCTTGGGGAGGACACCGATCCACCGATGTATCTTCTGGGGATCGGAGACGAGGGAAACGGAAGGGCAATCATCTCGTTCGGGAACCCCGACGAAGCGCAGAATGTCTCGGCTTATGTACCGGGGTTGGACACTCGATTGGACGCGAACTTCGCCGGAGGGACCGTAGACCGGGCGCTGTACACCGCTCAGGGGGCTAGGGAGAACGATCCGTCGAGTGCCGCCATCGTGTGGCTCGGCTACGATGCGCCGATCCTGGGCGAGGGCGCAGGGCTGATGCCCGATGGATTCGCGCTCCCGGAGAAGATGGATGTGATGAGTAAGGACCACGCCAGGTCAGGTGCGCCCGCCTATCAGCGGTTCCTCGACGGGATCAACGTGACCAACTCGAACGAGGATCCGCACGTTACCGCCATCGGGCACTCCTACGGATCCCTGACCCTCGCTATGGCCACTCAGGAGGAAGGTGGTGTTGCGGCGGACGACATCATCATCGTCGGTAGTCCGGGTCTCGGCGTGGACCACGCGGAGGATCTGGGCGTCGGCGCGGATCATGTCTACGTCGGGGCGGCCGACAACGATGTGGTGACGCGACTGCCTTCCCCGGAAGAGGCGGCGGGCGGCGCTGGCGGCATGGTGATGATGGGGCCGTTGGGTGCCTATCTCGGGGGAAGGCTCATGGATGTCAACGACAACGAAATCTGGTTCGGCAGGGATCCTGCCAGTGAGTCGTTTGGTGCGCAGCGATTCAGAGTCGACGACGGGATGACGTTGCTCGAAGGTGGCGTGGATGCGCATTCCAATTATTTCAACCCCGGTGTAGACCCAGAATCCGCAGAGAATATCGCGTTCATCGTCGCTGGACTTGGAGACCAGGTGAGTCGACAGGAGTACAGGTGAAGAAGTCACTGCATGTCGTGGTCCTGGCGGCCATCCTGGCAAGCGGGTGCGGGTCGAGTAGTGGGCCATCCATTCCGTCTAGTGAGGAAGGTGAGTTCGAGGAGATGGATATGCAAGATGCGGCCGAGTATGCCGATAGGGTGCTCGATGAGACGCTGGCTGCCATCACGCCGTCCCTTGAGTGGACACACTCATGGAACAATGACGGGCCGTGCCCGGACGACCCGCGAGATCTTCCGTACGACACCGGATACGTCAGCCGTGACAGGGCGATCCTCACCATCGTCTCCGAGGAGAGGCGGCGGGAACTATTGGAATCCGTCCGGCAGTACTGGGAGGGCCAAGGTTTCGTCGTCACCGGGGAAAACACGAGCGAGGTGGTTCCCGCCATCTACGCCTCCGCCCCCGGAGATTTCCGTATGTCAGTGGGGGTCAAGGGGGAGGGGCAGGTGTACCTCGGGCTTACGACACCCTGCTTTGAGATGAGCGACGTGGCGCCACCTGCCAGTGGTCCGGAGTACACCAACAGGCAGGCGCCGCGTCCCAACGTTCACTCGGACTACTGGTCGCAGTGACCCAGCCCATGCCTCTCACACCTCGGGCAGCCACCCCACCTGAACCAACTGGTTGCCACGCTTGCGGGTGGCGAGGATCCCGCGGCCCGGTGGCAGGGAGCGGCCGCGGACGCCGGGGAGGATGTCGCCCTCCGCGCGGTCGCTGGACAGCACCAGCCCCTGTGCGCCCAGCTCTTTGACGCGTTGCATGAACGGTTCGAACATCGCCCGCGAGACTCCGGCCGAGTTGCGGGCGATGATGAACCGGACGCCGACGTCCCGCGCGTAGGGCAGCTGGTCGACCAGTTGGGCGAGAGGGTTCGTCGAGCCAGAGGCTACTAGTTCGTAGTCGTCGATGATGACGAAGGCGAGTGGGCCTTGCCACCAGCGCCCGGCACGTAGTTGATGCGGGGTGATGTCGGGGGAGGGAGCCCGTTGCTGCATGAGGCCGTGCACCGCCTTCATGTCCGCAGTGAGTTTCGGGCCCACGGTGCCGTAGGTGCCGATGTGTGACTCAGGGGTCGAGCCCAGGAGCGAACGTCGGTAGTCGCCGATCAGTAGCCTGGCCTCGTCGGGTGTGTAGCGCTCGCAGAGCTGCTTCACAATGAGCCGGAGCGCTGCCGACTTCCCGGATTCGCTCTCGCCGTAGACCAGGAAGAACGGGTCTTGGTCGAAGTCGAGGAACACCGGCGTGAGGTCGTCCTCGCTCATGCCGATCGCGACGCCCTGCTCGGGGCGTTCATGGCCCTTCGGGAGGTCGGTGGCGGCCAGCCGGTCGGGCAGCATGCGGATCGGGGGCGCTGAGGGGCCCGACCACGCGTCGCTGACCGCCCGGACTAGTGCTGCCGTGCCCTCGGCGAGGTTGGCCGACGAGGCGTCGCCGTCGAGCCGAGGCAACGCCGAGATCCAATGCAGCCGTTCGGGCACCTGACCTCGCCCGGGCACGTTGGCCGGAACGGCGGCGGCCACCTTGCGGTCGAACTCCGAGTCCATGCTGTCGCCGAGCCGCAGTTCGAGTCGGTTGGCCAGCTGATCGCGGATGGGGCCGAGCAGGTCCAGATAGCGCGAGGCGGTCAGCACGACGTGTACGCCATAGCCCAGGCCGCGCGTCGCCAGATCGGTGACCACGGGGAGCAGCGTCATGTCGTAGTCCTGCTTGAACGCCGCCCAGCCGTCGATCACCAGGAAGACGTCGCCCCAAGACTCGTCCGGCAGCCGGCCCTCGTTGCGCAGCCGTCGGTAGGTGGCCATCGAGTCGACGCCGTGCCGGCGGAAGAACTCCTCGCGGCCGGCCAGTACACCCGCGACCTCCGCCACCGTCCGCCGCACCCGGTCGGGGTCGAGACGGGAGGCGACGCCGCTCACGTGCGGCAGGTCCGCCATCGAGGCGAGGCCACCGCCGCCGAAGTCGAGGCCGTAGAACTGGACCTCGCGCGGGGTGTGGGTCAGCGCGAACGAGGCGATCAGGGTGCGCAGCAGGGTGGACTTGCCGGACTGCGGGCCGCCGACGATCAGCATGTGGCCGCCGGCGCCGGAGAAGTCGCGGACGAGGACCTCGCGGCGCTGCTCGAACGGCTTGTCCACCAGGCCGAGCGGCACCGAGAGCGTGCCCGACCGGCCGGCGGCCTGGAGGCCGCGGCCCTCCGACACCCGCAGGTCCGGCAGGAGTTCGTCCAGCGTGGGCGCGGAGTCGAGAGGCGGCAGCCACACCTGGTGGGCGGCCGGGCCCTGGCCCTCGACCCGGCGGACGATCACGTCGAGGACCGAGTCGGCCATCGGGTCGTCCACCGGGGCCACCGCCGCTGGGCCGGGCTCCGGCTCGGGATCCGCGACACGTACCGGCACCGGGTCGGCGGTGAAGACGACGGGGTGGCGCTGCGCCGGCCGCGGCCCGGCGGCCGCCTGCTGGGCCGAGGGCTCGCGGTACGGGCCCGAGACGTAGGCCGCCTTGAAGCGGACCATCTCCTCGGTGCCGAACTTGAGCAGGCCGGAGCCCGGGATCTGCGGCAGATGGTAGGCGTCGGGCGTGCCGATCGCGGTCCGCGACTCGGCCGCCGAGAAGGTGCGCAGGCCGATCCGGTAGGAGAGATAGGTGTCGAGGCCCCGCAGCCGGCCCTCCTCCAGGCGCTGGGAGGCCAGCAGCAGATGCACCCCGAGCGAACGGCCGATCCGGCCGATCTGGATGAACATGTCGATGAAGTCGGGCTTGGCCGTGAGGAGTTCGGAGAACTCGTCGATCACCAGGACCAGCGAGGCCAGCGGTTCGAGCGGGGCGCCCGCCGCCCTGGCCTTCTCGTACTCGTGCAGGTTGGCGTAGTTGCCGGCCGCCCGCAGCAGCTCCTGCCGCCGCTGCAGCTCGCCGCGGATCGAGTCGCCCATCCGGTCGACCAGGGTGAGGTCGTCCGCCAGGTTGGTGATCACCGCCGACACGTGCGGCAGCCCGGCCATCCCGGTGAAGGTGGCGCCGCCCTTGAAGTCCGCCAGGACGAAGTTCAGCGTCTCCGACGTGTGGGTGACCGCCAGGCCGAGCACCAGGGTGCGCAGCAGCTCCGACTTGCCGGAGCCGGTGGCGCCCACGCACAGGCCGTGCGGGCCCATGCCCTCCAGCGCCGCCTCCTTGAGGTCCAGCATCACCGGCTGGCCCTCCTCGTCCACCCCGATCGGCACCCGCAGCCGCTCGCCCGCACCGCGCGGCCGCCAGGTGCGGGCCACGTCCACCGTGGCCGGGTCGCCGAGGCCGAGCAGCTCGGCGAAGTCCAGGTTGGCCAGCAGCGGTTCCTCCTCGTCGGAGGCGGTGCCGAGCCGCAGCGGGGCCAGCTGCCTGGCCAACGCCTCGGCCGCCGGCGGCGACAGCGCGTCGGGCACGCCCTCGTAGTAGGAGCCGTCGGGCGAGACGAGGCGCAGCTCCCCGGGTGTCGACCAGACGGTGAGGCCCGCCCTGGGCGCCGAGTCCCGGAGGCGGTCGCCCGGCCTCACCTCGACCACGGTGACGCCCTGGATCCCCTCGGCCGCCGCGAACGCCGAGTGCGGCGGCACCCGCGCGCCGTCCAGCAGCAGCACCACGTGCGGCTGGTCGAGCACCGGCTTGCCGCCGGCCGCGAACCTGCCCCGCCCCTCCAGGTCGGCGGCGAGCCGCTCCTCCACCTCCAACACTCCGCGGCCCGTCAGCCGCTGGGTGCCGGCCCCGTCGAGCGCCGGGAACTGCGCGTGCGGCAGCCACTTGACCCACTCCCAGGCGCCGGCCGCCTCGGCCGAGGTCACCACGGCGAGCCGCACGTCCTCAGGCGAGTGCAGCGCGGTCAGCGAGGCGACCAGCGAACGGGCGGTCGACCTCGCCGACTCCGCCTCTCCGGTGACCGTCAGGTGGTAGAAGCCGCGCAGCGACACGGCGACCGGCAGCCCGCCCACCGTGCCGTGGGTGTCGAGGAACCGGCGCATCGACCGGGCCGCCAACGGTTCGAGCTCGTCGACCGGCGCCGACTCGGGGGCCACCAGCGGCGTCGCCAACTGGTGCTCGCCGAGGCCGAGCCGCACCTGACCGAAGTCCGCGTCCCCCGGCCGCCGCTCCCACACCCGGCTGCCCTCGGCCACCAGCGCCCACAGCTGCTCGGGCGCCGGGTGCAGGTAGAGCTGGGTGTCGCGCTGCTCGCGCGCCGTCTCGCGCACCTCCTGCCGGGTGCGCGCCAGGTACTTGAGGTAGTCCCGGCGCAGCTGCGCCAGCTGCCCCTGGGTGCCGCGCCGGAACCGCACCACCATCGCGATCAGCATGCCGACCGTGGACACCAGCATCAGCAGGCCCATCACCCGCATCATGGGCGCCGCGCCCGGCATGAAGAAGAACACCACGGAGGAGCCCATGCCGAGCATCGGCACGATCTGCATCAGCACGCCCTCCTGCTGCCCCTTGGGCAGTTCGGGCGGCGGCAGCAGGTGGACGGCCTCGTCGGGAACCCGGTCAGGCAGCGACCTCGGCGGACGCTTGACCACGATCTGGCTCACAAATCCCCCCGCGGCGACGGTTGGTAGCCGGTTGGTGTCGTCGGGCGACCGATCCTAGTGCAGGGGGTTTCGCCCCCACCCGGCCTCCCTGCGGCACCCCACCCGGCCTCCCCGTGGCCCCCCGCCCGTCCGCCGTCCCCCGACCCAGCGGATAGGGTTGGCCGCCGCAGTCCGTGGGCCTGGCACGAGGGGGATACGTACCGTGAGCACGACGACCGCCGCCACCGGGTTCTGCCGGGTCACCGTCGCTGCGCCCGACAGCCGCACCGACATGGCGCTGCCCGAGGACCTCCCGCTCGCCGACCTCTACCCCGAGATCCTCCGCCTCACCGGCCAGACCCCCGACCCCGGCGCCCCCGTCGGCTACCACCTGGTCCGCCGCGACGGCACCGTGCTCGACGGCGCCCGCACCCTCGGCGCCCAACGCGTCCTGGACGGCGACGTCCTGACCCTCCGTCCCTTCGCCGACTCGCTGCCGCCGCCCGTCCACGACGACGTCACCGACGCCATCGCCGAGGCCGTCACCCACGACCGGCGGCTGTGGAACGAGCGGCTGCTGCGCACCGCGGGGCTCACCGCCGCCGGGGCGCTCGCCGCGCTCACCGCCCTGGTGCTCTGGTACGCCGACCCCGTCAGGCACGAGACGCACGGCCTGCCCGCCGTCCTGGCCGGGGTGCTCGCCGTGCTGTTCGCCGGCTTCGCCGCCGTCCGGGCCCGGGTCTACGACGACCTGCCCGCCGCCCTGACCGCCGGCCTCGCCGCCCTGCCGCACGCGCTGGTCGCCGGCACCGGCGCGCTGCCGCTCGACGAGGGACACGGCGTCGGCCGCCTCGAACTCCTCCTCGGCTGCCTCGCCGTCCTGGTGGTCGCGGCGGCGCTGGTCGCCACCGTGCCCGCGGGCGCCGGCTGGTTCGCGGCCGCCGCCTGCGCGGCCGCGTTCGGCGCCGCCGCCACCTTCGGCGCCATCCTCACCGAGGCCACCCCCACCGCGGCCGCCGCGCTCTGCGTCCCCTTCGCCCTCGGCGCGCTCGCCTTCCTGCCGGCGCTCTCCGCCAGCCTGGTCCGGCTCCCCATCGGCTACGTCGCGCCGCGCCCCGGCTACGAGGGCCAGGGCCAGGAGCCGGCCCAGCCGGGCGCCGTCGACGTCGAGCGCATCGCCGCCCAGGCCCGCCGCGGCCACCAGATCCTGCTCGGCCTCACCGGCGGCTGCGCCACCGTCGCCACCGTGGCCGCCGGCGTCCTCGGCTTCTCCGCGGACGGCTGGGGTCAGCTCCTCGCCCTGGCGGCCGGCGTCGCCCTGCTCACCCGCGCCCGCCTCTTCCGCTACGCCGTCCAGGTGACGGTGCTGCTGGTCGCCGGGCTCGGCTCCCTCGGGCTGCTGGTCGCCGGCTTCGCGCTGGACGCGGAGGGCGCGGGAGACCTGCGGGTCCTCTGGCTGACCGCCGCCCTCACCGCCGGCGCCGGGCTGCTCGCCGCCGTCGCGCTGATCGTGCCGCGCGCCGGGCTCACGCCGTTCTGGGGCCGGGCGCTCGACCTCACCGAGGGCGCCGTGCTGCTCTCCCTCATCCCGCTCTGCCTTGCCGTCCTCGACGTCTACGCCAGGGCCCGCGGCCTGACCGGCGACTGACCGGCGCCCCCGCGCGCCACCGGCCCGATGTGCTCGGGGAGCGAATCTGTTGTACCGTGCTCACTGGCCGTTTGCGTACGCGCCCCCAGTCCCTTTTAGAGGAGTCTTCTGGAGGAAGCGCTCAGCGGACCCCGCCTCCCGAGTTCCGGAAGCTCCCCTGCGGATAAGACCAGGGGCACTCGGTGGCAATCACACCCCAGCCAAGGAGTACGTGTGTCGTCACTCGACGCCGCCACCAAGCAGCAGATCATCACCGAGTTCGCCACCAAGGAAGGCGACACCGGCTCCCCCGAGGTTCAGGTGGCGCTGCTTTCCCGCCGCATCTCGGACCTCACCGAGCACCTGAAGACCCACAAGCACGACCACCACTCCCGCCGGGGCCTGCTGCTCCTGGTGGGTCAGCGCCGGCGTCTGCTCCAGTACCTGGCGCGCAAGGACATCCAGCGCTTCCGGGCCCTGGTCGAGCGCCTCGGCATCCGCCGCGGCGCGGCGGGTGCCCGATAAGACACCCACGAGGGAGCGGCCATCGCACGCGGCGGCCGCTCCTTCGCCGTATCCGGTGATTCCGGAGCGGTTTCCGCCCCCGACCGACGCCCTCCGGTGGCCGGCCCGCGGCCCGAGCCGCGAGGCACCCCGGGCGGTCGCCCCCACGGAGGCGGAAACCGAGCCGGGAACCGGATGCCTTTGTAGGCTGGTCCCGTGCGGCGAAGTGCCTCGCGAGGACCAGGCCGCACACGAAGGCACCCGAAGACAGCAGTACGAAGACAGCAGTACAGAGACACGGACGAGGCGGAGCGCCTTCCGAACCGTCGCCGGTCCTCGGTAGTGGCCCCCGGGCGTCGCCCCGGGAGCTTCGATCGATGGCCGGCCCGAACGGGGGTGCTCCACCGCCAACGCCTCCGCCGCCGGCGGAGGCGAGCAGAGGAGACAATCACAGGTGGAGAACGAGACCCACTACGCCGAGGCCGTCATCGACAACGGCCCCTTCGGCACCCGCACCATCCGCTTCGAGACCGGCCGCCTCGCCAGGCAGGCCGCCGGTTCCGCCGTCGCCTACCTGGACGACGACACCATGGTCCTCTCGGCGACCACGGCCTCGAAGCACCCCAAGGACCAGCTCGACTTCTTCCCGCTCACCGTCGACGTCGAAGAGCGGATGTACGCGGCCGGCAAGATCCCCGGCTCCTTCTTCCGGCGCGAGGGCCGCCCCTCCGAGGACGCGATCCTCACCTGCCGGCTCATCGACCGCCCGCTGCGCCCCTCCTTCAGGAAGGGCCTGCGCAACGAGATCCAGATCGTCGAGACGATCATGGCGCTCAACCCCGACCACCTCTACGACGTGGTCGCGATCAACGCCGCGTCCTGCTCCACCCAGCTGGCCGGGCTGCCCTTCTCGGGCCCGATCGGCGGCACCCGGGTCGCGCTGATCCGCGGCCAGTGGGTGGCCTTCCCGACCCACACCGAGCTCGAGGACGCGGTCTTCGACATGGTGGTGGCCGGCCGGGTGCTGGCCGACGGCGACGTCGCCATCATGATGGTCGAGGCCGAGGCCACCGACAAGACGATCGAGCTGGTCAAGGGCGGTGCCACCGCCCCCACCGAGGAGGTCGTCGCGGCCGGCCTCGAGGCCGCCAAGCCCTTCATCAAGGCGCTGTGCCGGGCCCAGTCCGACCTGGCGGCCAAGGCCGCCAAGCCGACCGGCGAGTTCCCGATCTTCCTGGACTACCAGGACGACGTGCTGGAGGCGCTGAGCGCCGCCGTCCGCGACGAGCTGGCCCAGGCGCTGACCATCGCCGGCAAGCAGGAGCGCGAGGCGGAGCTCGACCGGATCAAGACCGTCGCCGCCGACAAGCTGCTGCCGCAGTTCGAGGGCCGCGAGAAGGAGATCTCCGGCGCCTACCGCTCCCTCACCAAGCAGCTGGTGCGCGAGCGCGTCATCCGCGACAAGGTCCGCATCGACGGCCGCGGTGTCACCGACATCCGCACCCTGGCCGCCGAGGTCGAGGCCATCCCGCGGGTGCACGGCTCGGCGCTGTTCGAGCGCGGCGAGACCCAGATCCTGGGCGTCACCACGCTGAACATGCTGCGCATGGAGCAGCAGCTGGACACCCTCTCCCCGGTGACCCGCAAGCGCTACATGCACAACTACAACTTCCCGCCCTACTCCACCGGCGAGACCGGCCGCGTCGGCTCCCCGAAGCGCCGCGAGATCGGCCACGGCGCGCTGGCCGAGCGGGCGCTCGTCCCGGTGCTGCCGACCCGCGAGGAGTTCCCCTACGCGATCCGTCAGGTCTCCGAGGCGCTGGGCTCCAACGGCTCCACCTCGATGGGCTCGGTCTGCGCCTCCACCATGTCGCTGCTGAACGCGGGCGTCCCGCTGAAGGCGTCGGTGGCCGGCATCGCGATGGGCCTGATCTCCCAGGAGATCGAGGGCGAGACCCACTACGTCACGCTCACCGACATCCTCGGTGCCGAGGACGCGTACGGCGACATGGACTTCAAGGTCGCCGGCACCCGGCAGTTCGTGACCGCCCTCCAGCTGGACACCAAGCTGGACGGCATCCCGGCCTCCGTGCTCGCCGCCGCCCTCAAGCAGGCGCGCGACGCGCGGCTGCACATCCTGGACGTGATGAGCGAGGCCATCGACGTCCCGGACGAGATGTCCCCCAACGCGCCGCGGATCATCACGGTCAAGATCCCGGTCGACAAGATCGGCGAGGTCATCGGCCCCAAGGGCAAGATGATCAACCAGATCCAGGAGGACACCGGCGCCGACATCACGATCGAGGACGACGGCACCATCTACATCGGCGCCGCCGACGGCCCGTCCGCCGAGGCCGCCCGTACCACGATCAACGGCATCGCCAACCCGACGATGCCCGAGGTCGGCGAGCGCTACCTGGGCACCGTCGTGAAGACCACCACCTTCGGTGCCTTCGTCTCGCTGCTGCCCGGCAAGGACGGTCTGCTGCACATCTCGCAGATCCGCAAGCTGGCCGGCGGCAAGCGCGTCGAGAACGTGGACGACGTGCTCGGCGTGGGCCAGAAGGTCCAGGTCGAGATCGCCGAGATCGACCAGCGCGGCAAGCTGTCCCTCATTCCCGTCCTCGACGAGGAGGAGGGCGCCGCCGAGGCCGCCGAGAAGGACGCCGCCGAGCAGTGAGCGATTCGCACGGCATCGGGACGGCCCGCCCCACCGACCAGGTGGGGCGGGCCGTGCCCCGTCCACGACACAGCGGCGGCACCACCGTCCAGCGGACCGTGTTGCCCTCGGGGCTGCGGATCCTCACCGAGACGGTGCCCGGCGTCAGGTCCGTCTCCTTCGGGATCTGGGCCCGGGTCGGCTCCCGCGACGAGACGCCGGCGCAGGGCGGCGCCACCCACTACCTGGAACACCTCCTCTTCAAGGGCACCGGCCGGCGGACCGCCCTGGAGATCTCCTCCGTGATCGACGCGGTGGGCGGCGAGATGAACGCCTTCACCACCAAGGAGTTCACCTGCTACTACGCCCGCGTGCTGGACAACGACCTGCCGCTGGCCATCGACGTGGTCTGCGACATGCTCACCGGCTCGCTGATCCCCGCCGAGGAGGTGGACTCGGAGCGGGACGTCATCCTCGAGGAGATCGCGATGACCGAGGACGACCCCAGCGACGGCGTCCACGACCTCTTCGCGCAGACCCTCTTCGGCGACAGCCCGCTCGGCCGGCCCGTGCTCGGCACCGTGGACACGGTCAACGCGCTGACCAGGGACCGGATCGCCAGGTTCTACCGGAGGCACTACGACCCGACCCGGCTGGTGGTCACCGCCGCCGGCAACGCCGAGCACGCCGCCGTCGTCCAGCAGGTGGCGGCCGCCTTCGAGCGGGCCGGCGCGGCCGGCCCCGAGGCCGAGCCCGTGGCGCCGCGCGGCGGCCGCCGCGAGGTGCGGGCCACCGGCCGGGTGGACATCGTGGAGCGCCGCACCGAGCAGGCCCACCTGGTGCTCGGCATGCCAGGCGTCTCCCGGCACGACGAGCGCCGCTGGGCGCTGAGCGTGCTGTCCACCGCGCTGGGCGGCGGCATGAGTTCGCGGCTCTTCCAGGAGATCCGCGAGAAGCGCGGCCTCGCGTACAACGTCTACGCCCACACCTCCGGCTACGCGGACTGTGGCCTGTTCGGCGTCTACGCCGGCTGCCGCCCCGACCGCGTCGACCAGGTGCTGGCGATCTGCCGTGAGCAGCTCACCGAGGTCGCCGAGAAGGGGCTCGCCGACGACGAGGTCCAGCGGGCCATCGGTCAGCTGTCCGGATCCACCGTCCTCGGCCTTGAGGACACCGGCTCCCTGATGCACCGGCTCGGCAAGAGCGAGGTGTGCTGGGGGCAGCAGCTCTCGGTCGACGAGCTGCTCGACCGCATCGCCGCGGTCACCCCGGACGACGTGCGGCGGGTCGCCCGCGAGGTGCTTGGACAGCGTCCTTCGCTGTCCGTCATCGGCCCGCTGACCGACCGGCGCGCCGCGCGGCTGACCGAGGTCATGTCCTGAGGGCGCGGCCCGCGGGACGTCAGGAAGGAACGGAAACGCGATGAGCAAGTTGCGGGTGGCCGTCATCGGCGCCGGCGGGCGGATGGGCACCGAGGCGGTCAGCGCCGTGCGGGCCGCGGACGACATGGAGCTGGTCGCCGCGCTCGGCCGGGGGGACAAACTGGAGACCCTCACCGAGGCGGGCGCCGAGGTCGCCGTCGAACTCACCCATCCCGACGCGGTGATGGACAACCTGGAGTTCTGCGTCCGGCACGGCGTCCACGGCGTCGTGGGCACCACGGGGTTCACCGCCGAGCGGCTCGCCACGCTGCGCGGCTGGCTGGCCGAGGCGCCGGGCACCGGGGTGCTGATCGCCCCCAACTTCAGCATCGGCGCCGTGCTCACCATGCGGTTCGCCCGGCAGGCCGCCCGTTTCTTCGAGTCCGCCGAGATCGTCGAGCTGCACCACCCGCGCAAGGCGGACGCCCCCAGCGGCACCGCGGCGCGCACCGCAGAGCTCGTCGCTGAGGCGCGCGCCGCGGCCGGCCTCGGCCCCCAGCCGGACGCGACCAGCGGTGGCCTGCCGGGCGCCCGCGGCGCCGACGTCGAAGGGGTGCCGGTGCACTCCGTGCGGCTGAGCGGTCTGGTCGCCCACCAGGAGGTGCTGTTCGGCGGGGACGGCGAGATCCTGACCATCCGCCACGACTCGATGACCCGCGGCTCCTTCATGCCGGGCGTGCTGCTCGGCATCCGCCGGATCGCCGGCGCCCCGGGGCTCACCCTGGGCCTCGAGCACTTCCTGGATCTGCACAGCCTGGACCCGCACAGCACCGACCAGGACGGCTAGCCGTGCGGGACAGGATCGTCTTCGCGCTGCTCTGCGCGGTGCTCGCCGTCTACTTCGGGCTGGTCGGGCACCGCGGCGTGGTGCTGATCGGCGAGGGCACCTGGGTCACCGTGCCGTTCGGCGTGGCCGTGCTGGTGCTGCCGCTGCTCGGCGCCTGGTTCCTGTGGCGCAGCACCAGCTTCGTGCTGCGCGCCAACCGGCTGGCCCGCGAGCTGGAGGCCGAGGGCGGGCTGCCGGTGGACGACCTGGCCAGGACGCCGAGCGGCCGGATCGATCCGGCCGCGGCCGACGCGGCGTTCGCCGCGCGGAAGGCCGAGGCCGAGGCGACGCCTGGGGACTGGCGCTCCTGGTTCCGGCTCGCGGTGGCCTACCACGACGCCCGGGACACGCCGCGCGCCCGCAAGGCCATGCAGCACGCGATCGCGCTGCACGCCGGGCGGGCGCGGCGGTAGCGGGGGCTGTCGGGGCCCCCGGGGGCTCAGTGCCGGTTCTCGGCGGACCACGCCTCGAGCACGTCGGCGGCGCGCTCGAAGAGGTCCCGGCGGCCGAGGAAGTCGACGCTGTGGTCGGTGAGCAGGGTGGCGAGCGGCTCGCCCCGCTGGCGGTCGATCTGCACGGCCTGCCCCTGGACGCTGCGCGGCAGGCCGAGCCAGCGCACCGGCTGCTGCACGGTGCTGATCCTGGTGATCTCGCGCCAGCGCAGGGTCTGGGTGGTGAACAGGCCGACCCGGCGCAGTCCGCGGGTGCTGACCCAGACCCCCATCCGGAGCAGCCGCAGCGCGAACGCGATGGTGAGGACGGCGACCAGCACCGTGACGCTGGCGCCGGCCAGCGTGCCGGCCACGGCGATGATCAGCGCGGATATCAGCATGTAGGCCGCTATCAGGAGGGTGAAGGCGGCGATGCCGACCCGCCACGGGCCGAGCCGGTAGGGGCGACGCCACTGGTTCGGGTCGGGGGGTGGCGCCACGTCCGGCCCGGGGGCGGCGGTGTCACGGTCGGCCGAGAGAAAGGCAAGGGGCACGACGGGTCCTCGTTCGTATCACAGTCGGATCACACAGGGGACGGTGCTGTGAACGGTGAGGCTATCGCGCTCAGGGATTGGTGGCCGCCGCCGGTGCCTCGGGAGGGCTCTGGTGTTCGACGTCGAGGGCGGGGCGGGCCAGCAACAGGGCGCCCACCAGGCCGGACACCACGATCAGGCCGAGCAGCACGTGCCCGAGCAGCTGGCCGACACTGGGACGTGGCCGCCGGGGCCGTGTGACGTCGCTCAGGAAGTCGTCGTGTCCGGTCATCTGGCGCCCCTTCCCCCGATTGGCCTGACCCGAGTGGGTTAATACAAAGTTATCAGGTGAAGAGTCGGACTCGGGGGCGAGCGTCCGATTCGTCGGAAGGCGGAGGGGCTGTCAGTGCCGCCGTCTAGGGTGGGGGCCGTGACGGATACCCCCAGTTTTCGCAGCGACATGACGGTCGAGTTGGTCAAGCACAGCGCCTCCGACAAGGACGTGATCTGGGCGGCCCGTGTCTCGACGGCCGGCGAGCACTCGCTGGACGAGTTCAGCAAGGATCCGGAGCGCTCCAAGGGCCTGCTCAACTTCCTGATGCGCGACCGGCACGGCAGCCCCTTCGAGCACAACTCGATGACGTTCTTCGTCAGCGCGCCGATCTTCGTCTTCCGGGAGTTCCACCGGCACCGCGTGGGCTGGTCGTACAACGAGGAGAGCGGCCGCTACCGCCAGCTCGAGCCCGTCTTCTACGTGCCGGGCGAGGACCGCAAGCTGGTCCAGCAGGGGCGTCCAGGGAAGTACGAGTTCGTGCCCGGCACCCCCGAGCAGCACGCCCTGGTCGCCAAGACCATGGAGGAGAGCTACCGGCAGTCGTACGCGGCCTACCAGGAGATGCTGGCGGCCGGCGTGGCCCGGGAGGTGGCCAGGGCCGCCCTGCCCGTCGGCCTCTACTCCTCGATGTACGCCACCTGCAACGCCCGCTCGCTGATGCACTTCCTCGGCCTGCGCACCAAGGACGAGCGGTCCCGGGTGCCTTCCTTCCCGCAGCGGGA
Source organism: Streptomyces mayteni (assembly GCF_054783955.1). NCBI lineage: Bacteria > Bacillati > Actinomycetota > Actinomycetes > Kitasatosporales > Streptomycetaceae > Streptomyces > Streptomyces mayteni. Next base: position 25,412 of record NZ_BAAGPR010000102.1, read on the forward strand.
GATCGAGATGGTCGCCGAGCTGATGGAGCGGGCCTGGGCCGAGCTGATGCCCCTCACCCACGCGGCCTTCAACACGAACGGCCGGATCGCCCCCTGAGGCCGCCAGGCGGTGCCGCGCACCGTTGATGTGTACCTCGGAAAACCCGATAGAAGTGTCACGTATTGCGACATTTCATGAAGTTCATCTAGGGTGATTGAACGGTCCCGGCGCTGTCTGAACCCCCGAGCAGGCAGTGCCGGGATCCACAGGTTGTCCGCCCCGCTTGGCCACTCCGTGCCGAGCTGCGAGTAGCGTGGAACCCATGGCTCCGACCTCCACACCGCAAACCCCCTTCGGGCGGGTCCTGACCGCCATGGTCACGCCATTCTCGGCGGCCGGCTCTCTCGACCTCGATGGCGCGCAGCGGCTCGCTGCCCATCTGGTGGACGCCGGCAACGACGGCCTGATCGTCAATGGCACCACCGGCGAATCCCCGACCACCAGCGATGCGGAGAAAACCCAGCTGGTCCGCGCCGTGGTCGAGGCCGTCGGCGACCGGGCCCACGTGGTGGCCGGAGTCGGCACCAACGACACGCGACACAGCATCGAGCTGGCCCGCGCCGCCCAGGCGGCCGGCGCCCACGGCCTGCTCACCGTCACCCCGTACTACAACAAGCCGCCGCAGGAAGGGCTGTACCAGCACTTCACGGCCGTGGCCGACGCCACCGAGCTCCCGGTGATGCTCTACGACATCCCGGGCCGCAGCGGCGTCCCGATCAACACCGACACGATGATCAGGCTCGGCGAGCACCCGCGGATCGTCGCCAACAAGGACGCCAAGGGCGACCTCGGCAGAGCCAGCTGGGCCATCGCCACCACCGGCCTCGCCTGGTACTCGGGCGACGACATGCTCAACCTGCCGCTGCTCTCCGTCGGCGCCATCGGCTTCGTCTCCGTCGTCGGCCACGTGGTCACGCCCGAGCTGCGCGCCCTGGTCGACGCCTACTCCGGTGGTGACGTGGCCAAGGCCACCGAGATCCACCAGCGACTGCTCCCCGTCTTCACCGGGATGTTCCGCACCCAGGGCGTCATCACCTCCAAGGCTGCCCTCGCGATGCGCGGCCTGCCGGGCGGCCCGCTGCGGCTGCCGCTCGTCGGCCTCACCGAGGCCGAGACCGAGCAGCTACGGCGCGATCTGGCGGCCGGCGGGGTACAGATCTGAGAACGACCCGGAGCGCGTCTCCGGAGACACGAACGTCACCGCGAAGGTGATAACTGAATACCGACCATTGCACAGAGTCACGCGCGCCACAGGCTCTCACCCGGGGGCGGTGGCGCGCGTGGTCAGGAGAGTCCATTGAGTCATCCGCATCCAGAACTCGGCCCACCGCCGAGGCTTCCTGAGGGTGGCCTACGCGTTACCCCGCTCGGCGGTCTCGGCGAGATCGGCCGCAACATGACCGTCTTCGAATACGGCGGACGGCTGCTCATCGTCGACTGCGGCGTGCTGTTCCCCGAACAGGAGCAGCCGGGCGTCGACCTGATCCTGCCCGACTTCAGCTCGATCAGGGACCGTCTCGACGACATCGACGGCATCGTCCTCACCCATGGGCACGAGGACCACATCGGCGGCGTGCCCTACCTGCTCCGCGAGAAGTCCGACATCCCGCTGATCGGCTCCAAGCTGACGCTGGCCCTGCTGGAGGCGAAGCTCCAGGAGCACCGCATCCGCCCCTACACCCTCGAGGTGAGCGAGGGGCACCGCGAGCGGATCGGGCCGTTCGACTGCGAGTTCGTCGCCGTCAACCACTCGATCCCCGACGCGTTGGCCGTGGCCATCCGCACGCCGGCCGGCATGGCCGTGCACACCGGCGACTTCAAGATGGACCAGCTGCCGCTCGACGGCCGCCTCACCGACCTCCGGGCCTTCGCCCGGCTCGGCGAGGAGGGCATCGACCTGCTGTTGTCCGACTCGACCAACGCCGAGGTCCCCGGCTTCGTCCCCCCGGAACGCGACATCTCGAGCGTGCTGCGCCAGGTGTTCACCCGGGCCGAGAAGCGCATCATCGTGGCCAGCTTCGCCAGCCACGTGCACCGCATCCAGCAGATCGTCGACGCCGCCCACGAACACGGCCGCCGGATCGCCTTCGTCGGCCGGTCGATGGTGCGCAACATGGGCATCGCCAGGGACCTCGGCTACCTCCGGGTGCCGGCCGGCCTCGTGGTCGACGTCAAGACCCTGGACGACCTGGCGGACCACGAGGTGGTCCTGGTCTGCACGGGCTCGCAGGGCGAGCCGATGGCGGCGCTCTCCAGGATGGCCAACCGCGACCACCAGATCAGGATCGTCGAGGGCGACACGGTCATCCTGGCGTCCTCGCTGATCCCCGGCAACGAGAACGCGGTCTACCGCGTGATCAACGGGCTGACGCGCTGGGGTGCCAACGTCGTCCACAAGGGCAACGCCAAGGTCCACGTCTCGGGCCACGCCTCGGCTGGCGAGCTGTTGTACTTCTACAACATCTGCCAGCCCAGGAACCTGATGCCCGTTCACGGCGAGTGGCGCCATCTGCGGGCCAACGCCGAGTTGGGCGCGATGACCGGGGTGCCCCCCGAGCGCATCGTGATCGCCGAGGACGGCATCGCGGTCGACCTCGTCAAGGGCAAGGCGAGGATCGTGGGCAAGGTCCAGGCCGGCTACGTCTACGTGGACGGCCTCTCGGTCGGCGACGTCGACGAGGCCAGCCTCAAGGACCGCCGGATCCTGGGCGACGAGGGCTTCATCTCGGTCTTCGTCGTGGTCGACAGCAGCACCGGAAAGATCGTCAGCGGCCCGAGCATCCACTCGCGCGGCTCCGGCATCGAGGACTCGGACTTCGCCGCGGTCATCCCGAAGCTCGACGAGGTGCTGTCCCGATCGGCCCAGGACGGCGTCGTCGACCCGCACCAACTCCAGCAGCTGGTACGGCGAACGGTGGGCAAGTGGGTCTCTGACACCTACCGCAGGCGCCCGATGATCATGCCCGTCGTCATGGACGTCTGACGGTTCGTCTGCCGGCGGAGCGCCCGGATTTGCATCCGGGCGCTCCGCTCAAGTACGTTTACGTCACCGCCGCAACGGGAAGCCCGCAAGGCCCCGGCTGAGGCGGTCACGAACGAAGCGAAGCCCGGAGGATCCCGAGAGGGAACCGAAGGAAGCGTCCGTTCCTTGAGAACTCAACAGCGTGCCAAATAGTCAATGCCAGATTTTTTGAAGTTGGATCCATGATCCAA
>NZ_BAAGPR010000103.1:0-28429 GCF_054783955.1 Streptomyces mayteni
CGGGGAAGGCGGCGCGCAGCGCGGCGCGGTCGACGGCGCCGGCGGTGGCGGGGTCCTCGGTGGCGGCGGGGACGGGGGTGCGGCCGAGGAGTTCGATCCGGCAGCGGCCGGCGGCGGCGACGGCGCCGGCGCCGCGGGCGGTGATGCCCCGGGCGCCGCCGGCCAGCAGCAGCGCGGCGTCGTGGTCGAGGCCGAGGGCGGCGGCCTCGGCGGCCGCGTCGGCGGCCGGTCCCGCGCCGGTGGCGGCGAGCGGGCCGAGGTCGGTGGGGGTGAGGGCGAGCGCGCGGCGGCGGCCGCCCTCGGCGAGGACGACGGGCTCGCGGTCGGTGGCGGCGAGTTCGGCGAGGATCAGGTCGGCGAGGGGTTCGGTGGTCTCGGCGCCGACCCGCAGCAGGCTGGCGTGCAGCTCCGGGTACTCGCGGGCGATGGTGCGGAACAGCCCGCGCAGGCCGGTGGCGGGTCCTTCGGCGCGCTCGACGGCGAGGAGCCGCCTGGGGGCCTGCGAGAGCAGGGTCTTGAAGAGGGGGAACGCCTCGGGGAGCGGCGGTTCCGCCCCTTCGCCGGCGGCCAGGGCGTCGAGGTGGACGACGAGGTCGGCGGGGGCGGCCCCCACGGTGGCGCCGGCCGCGGTGAGGCGGGCGGCGAGGGCGGTGGCGAGTTCGCCGCCGCCGACCAGGTGGACGGTGGTGCCCGGCGGCAGGGTGCCGGTGGGCTCGGGCAGCTCCCGCTCGGTGAACTCCAGGCGTCGCGGGGCCTCGACGACCGGCTCGGCGGCGGGTTGCGCGGACGACGGCGCCTCGGGCTCCGGCTCAGGCTCGGGTTCGTTGCCGCCGAGTCCCTCGGTGAGCAGCGCGGCCAGGCCGGCGGCGGTCCGCGCCGTGCTGAGCCGGTCGAGGTCCTCGCCGCCGTCCACCGGCAGCCCGAGTCGGCTCGCCAACTCGCCGGCGATCTCGGCCCGCTTGATCGAGTCGACGCTCAGGTCGGCCTCCAGGTCGAGACCGGGCTCGATCATCTCCACCGGGTAGCCGGTGCGCTCCGCCACCACCGCGAGCACCGCGCCCAGCACGTCGAAGGACTCGGCGGCCGGCGCCTCGACAGGCACGGGAACGGGAACGGGGGCGGGGGCGGGGATCGGCTCCGCGACGGGGGTGGGCGCCGGCAGCGCGACCTGCGGGGGCGCGGCGGGCGCCGGGAGGACGGGGGCCGCGCCGGCGCCGAGGTAGCTGAGCAGGACGTCGCGCTGGGCGGTGACCAACTCCCGGCTGGTGCGCAGGAACTCGGCTATCAGGGCGTCGGGCCCGGTGGGGTGGGCCCCGTGCTGGTGGGGGTCCTGGGGCATGATCCGCTCCGTGACAAGGCGTGGGGGGTGGAGGGCTCCGGGCAGGATGATGCCGTCGGCGCGGCGGACGAGCTGGCCGTCGACGGTCCAGCCTGCCGGTGTGGGGGTGGTGGCGGTCTCCGGGTCGACGGCGTCCCGGCCCTGGAAGAGCCGGCCGGCGCGCACGTCGGCGCCGGTGACGGCGAGTTGGGCGAGCGCGGTGAGCAGCCCGGAAAGGCCGGGGCGGCGGCGGTCGTCCAGGGTGACGGTGGTGTGCGGGCGGTCCTCGAGGATGGCGTCGACGAGGCGGCTGAGCACCCGTCCCGGGCCGACCTCGGCGAAGACCCGGGCCCCGGCGGCGTACATGGCCTCGATCTGCTCGGTGAAGCGGACCGGGGCGCCGATCTGTTCGGCGAGTTCGGCGCGGATGGTGTCCGGGTCGGCGCGGTAGGGCGCCGCGGTGCGGTTGGCCCAGACCGGGAACGCGGGTGTGCCGAAGGGGAGTCGGGAGAGGTGTCGGGCGAACACCGCCCCGGCGCCGGCCACCTTGGGGCTGTGGAAGGCGCAGGCCACCCGGAGCGGCTTGGTGGCGAGGCCGGCGCCGCGCAGCGTCTCGGTGGCCTCGGCCAGCGGTTCGGTGGGGCCCGAGACGACGGTCTGGCGCGGCGCGTTGTGGTTGGCGACGACGATCGCGCCGGCGGCCGGGGTGCCGCGCAGCGCCGCCTCGATCTGGGCGGGGGTGGCGGCGACGGCCGCCATGCCGCCGGGGTCGCCGGTGCTCACCTCGGCGAGGATGGCCTCGGCCCTGGCGGCGCTGGCGGCCAGCACGTCGTCGGGCGCCAGTACGCCGGCGGTGCCGAGCGCGACCAGTTCGCCGTAGCTGTGGCCGGCGGCCATGTCCGGGCGGACACCGAGGCTGGACAGCAGTTCGGCGGCGGCCAACTCGACAAGGCCGAGGGCGGGTTGGGCGACGGCGGTGTCGGTGATCCGGGCCTGTTGCCGGGCCGTCGCCGCCTCGTCGAAGGCGGCGGGCGGGTAGATCCGGTCGGCCCAGCGGGCGCCGCGCCCGAGATGGTGCTGGAGTTCGGGGAAGGCGACCAGGAGTTCGGCGAGCATGCCGGGTCGTTGGCTGCCCTGGCCGGGGAAGAGGAACGCCAGCCGGCCGGGCTCGGCGCCTTCCTGGGCCGCGGTGTGGATGCCGTCCTCGGGGGCCGACTCGCCGTCGGCGGCCCTGCGCAGCAGTTCGGGCAGGGCGTCGAGGCGGTCGGCGACGACGGCGATCCTGACGGGCTCGCCGCGGGTCGCCGCCAGGTCGGCGCGGCGCGCCGCGTGACGCGCGTAGTCGCGGAGCCGCCATGGCCCGCCGCGTTCCACCAGGGCGAGCAGCGACGTGGCGGCGGCGCGGGCGGCCGAGTCGTCGCGGCCGCGGAACAGCAGCAGCTCGACCGGCCATTCGTCGAACGCGTGGACGGCTGGCGGCTGGTTGTACGCGCGTAGCACGACGTGGAAGTTGGTGCCGCCGAATCCGAAGGCGCTGACGCCGGCGATCCGTTCGGCGGGCTCGGTGGCCCAGGGGCGCGCCTCGGTGTGGAAGGCGAACGGGCTGCTGGCCTCGTCCCAGGCGCGGTTGGGCCGGTTCAGGTGCAGGGTGGGCGGGCGGACGCCGTGGTGCAGGGCGAGGGTGGCCTTGATCAGCCCGGCGAGGCCGGCGGCGCACTTGGTGTGCCCGATCTGGGACTTGACCGAGCCGACGACGCAGCCGCCGGGCGCGGCCCCGGCCTCCTCGAACACCTGGGTGAGGGTGGCGAGTTCGGTGCGGTCGCCGACGACGGTGCCGGTGCCGTGGGCCTCGATGAGGCCGACGTCGGCGGGCGAGACGCGGGCGTTGGCGTAGGCACGGAGCAGCGCGGCCCGTTGGCCCTCGGGGCGGGGTGCGGTGAGGCCGAGGGCCCGGCCGTCGCTGGCGCTGCCGACGCCGTCGATGACGGCGTAGATCCGGTCGCCGTCGCGCTCGGCGTCGGCGAGCCGCTTGAGCACCACGCAGCCCACGCCCTCGCCGAGCGCGATGCCGTCGGCCGCCTCGTCGAAGGTGGCCGAGCGGCCGCTCGGCGAGAGGGCATGGACGGAGGAGAAGAGCAGGTAGTCGTTGATGCCGTTGTGCAGGTCGGCGCCGCCGCACAGCACCAGGTCGCTGGTGCCGGTGACCAGTTCCTTGCAGGCGGCGTCGACGGCGGTGAGCGAGGAGGCGCAGGCGGCGTCGACGGTGTAGTTGGCGCCGCCGAGGTCGAGCCGGTTGGCGATCCGGCCGGCGATCACGTTGGCGAGCATGCCGGGGAAGGAGTCCTCGGTGAGCCTGGGCAGTTGCTCGTCGAGGCCGGCGGGGACGGCTCCGAGGTAGCCGGGGAGCACGCTGCGCAGGGCGCTGGCGTTGGAGAGATCGCTGCCCGCCTCGGCGCCGAAGATCACCGAGGTGCGGCGGTGGTCGGCTTCCGGGCCTTCGAGGCCGGCGTCGGCCAGGGCGCGCCTGGCGGCCTCCAGGGCGAGCAGTTGGACGGGCTCGATGGCGGCGAGCGAGGCCGGCGGGATACCGAAGCGCAGCGGGTCGAAGGGGATCGGCGGGAGGAAGCCACCCCATTTGGAAGGGGTGCGCTCGCCGTCGCCCGCCGGGTCGTAGTAGAGCTCGGCGTCCCAGCGCTCGGCGGGGACCTCGGTGACGCAGTCCCGGCCGGCGAGGATGTTGGCCCAGTAGGCGGACAGGTCCGCGGCGCCGGGGAACATGCCGGCCATGCCGACGATGGCCACCCGCAACGGCTCCGGCGCGCGCTCCGGCGCGTCCTCGGTGGCGTGCCCGGGCGCGGGCAGCCCGAGGCGGGGGCGCAGTTCGGCGGCACGGGCGCGCAGCCAGCGCTCCGCGCCCTCGGCGACGGACTCGTGGAGGTCGGCCAGGGTGGTGACCCGGTCGCGCAGCGCCACCGTCTCGCCGGCCATGAACATGCCCTCGTCGGCCTGCCGGCGTTCGTCGACGGGGCGCAGCTCGTCGCCGACCCGCTCGATGCCCTTGCTGGCCAGCCGGAGCCGGCCGACGTTGAACCGTTCGAGCCGCTCCCAGATCTCGCGTTCCGGCACGCCCTCGGCGCGGAGTCGGGCGCGGAGCCGGGCGAAGTCGGCGCCGAAGGCGCTGCTGGCGCAGCGGGTGGCGTGGCCTGGGGCGGTCTCCAGCAGGTCGGTGCCCTCGGCGGCCACGAGGTGGCGTTGGAAGAGCGGCCCGATGGCGCCGGCCCTGACGGCCTCCTCGGTGAACAGGTAGGCGGTGCCCATCAGCACGCCGGTGGCGACGCCGGCCCTGGTGAGCGGGGCGGCGAGGGCGGCGGTCATGGCGGCGGACCGCTCGTCGTGGACGCCGCCGGCGAACAGCACGACGAGGCCGTCGCCCCCCGGCGCTTCGGGGTCGAGGCCGGCGAGGTGGTCGAGCAGGACCTCGGTCTGCGCCTCCCAGAGCGGGAAGCTGTTGCGGGGCCCGACGTGGCCGCCGCACTCGGCGCCCTCGAAGACGAACTTGCGGGCGCCGGCGGCGAGGAACTGCCGCAGCAGCCCGGGCGACGGCACGTGCAGGAAGGCGGCGATGCCCTCGGCCTCCAGGGCGGCGGCCTGGGCGGGGCGGCCGCCGGCGACGATGGCGTGGGTGGGGCGCAGCCGGCGGACGACGTCGAGTTGGGCGGTCCTGACGGCCTCGTCGGCGAAGCCGAGGATGCCCACGCCCCAGGGCGCGTCGCCGAGGGCGGCGCTGGTGCGCTCCAACATGGCGCGGGTGCCCTCGGCGCCGGTGAGGGCGAGGGCGAGGAAGGGCAGGCCGCCGTGGGCGGCGACCTCGGCGGCGAACTCGGGCTGGTCGCTCACCCGGGTCATGGGGCCCTGGGCGACGGGCAGCCGGGTGCCGAGGGCCCGGGCGGCGGGGGCGTCGGGGGCGAGCGCGGTGGCGGCCGTGTCGTCGCGGACGGCGTCGGCGACGGCCCCGCGTATGCCCCGCACGACCTCGGCGACGGTGGGCCAGCGGCGGGCGAACACGGCGGCCAGCGGGGCCTCCTGGCCGACCGGGAGCAGCTGGGTGCGCAGCTCTGGGCCGACGCGGGCGGCGAACTCTGCCGGGTCGTCCGGCAGTTCGGGGGCACCGGGGCCGCGGCGGCGCAACACCCGCACGCCGTGGTGGCGGACCGTCTCGGTGCCGTCGAGCCCGGCGAGGGTCTCGGTGATCTCCAGCGGCAGGGCGGCCTCGTCGAACAGCGCGAGCTGGGTGTCGAGCACGACGCCGGCCGCGCCGCCGACCACGGCGGCGGCGGCCGTGTGCGGCCCGATCCCACCGGCGGCCCAGACGGGGAGGGCGTCGCCGAGGTCGGCCAGCACCTGCTGGAGCAGCACGAAGGTGCTCAACTCGCCGGCGTGGCCGCCGCTCTCCGAGCCGCGGACGATCAGCCCGGCGGCGCCTGCGGCGGCCGCGGCGCGGGCGCCTGGCAGGTCGGTGACCTCGGTCAGCACGGTGCGACCGCCGAACTCGGCCGGTTCGCGCGTGGGGTCGGCGAGCAGCACGGTGCTGGCGGCCGCCGGCAGGTCGCCGGGGACGACGGGGCATCCGGGGCGTACCCGGACGCCGAAGGGCGCGGTGGACCAGCTGACGGTGCGGTCCAGGGCGTCGGCGGCGCCGCGCGCGTCGCCGTCGGGCAGTTCGAGTACGCCGAGCGCCCCGGCTCGCGTGGCTGCGACGGTCAGCCGTGGCGAGGGACGGTGCACCGGGTTGATCACGATGACGAGACTCGACTGCGGGGGATGGGGGGACATGCCGGGCTCCGGCATCCGCATGGACTCTCCCGACTCACGATCATGAGACAAGCAGACGTCCGCATTACACGCAGCGGCGTTTTGGCATGTCAACAACTCGTCCAGGGGTAAAGGTGACGCTGCGTGAACAACAGATGAGGCGCCGGGGACGGTAGCCGACGGGGCGTCACTTCGCAGCCTGGCCCTTCTCGTCCCCTTCACTCAGAGACAACGCCCATGACACAGAGGTGACATGGCCATGAAATCTACGCGGATCACCTTTCCGTCGCCACTGTGGGCCATCTCACAGCCCGCGCGCCGCCCGTTCCGCGACCACAGGCGCGCGCCAGGGCGCACGCGAACCGGCGCGCGCGCCGCGCGCGAGGGTGCGCGCGAGGGCCGAACCCTCGTCGACACCCTTGGCAGCCGCCGATAATTAATATTTAATATCGACCGAGCCAAGGTGCCGCACTGGAGGTCGACGTGCCCACTCCCCCACCCCCCACGGGCCGGTTCGCCGACCGGTGCGTCCTGGTCACCGGCGCCGCGTCCGGGATCGGCGAGGCCACCGCGCGGCGCCTCGCCGCCGAGGGCGCCGGGGTCGTCGTCGCCGACGTGGCGCGGGAGGCCGGGGCTGCGGTGGCCGAGTCGATCGGCGCGGCCGGCGGCCGGGCCGCCTTCCAGCACCTCGACGTGTCGGACGAGGCCGGCTGGGCCGCGGCGGCGCGGGCGGCCGGCGAGCACTTCGGGCCGGTGTCCGGCCTGGTCAGCAACGCCGCCATCGCGATCGTCGCACCCGCCGACGCGACCGAACTCGCCGACTGGAACCGGCAGTTGTCGGTGAACCTGACCGGCGCCTTCCTCGGCTTCCGGGCCTGCCTGCCCGACCTGCGCCGCACCCGGGGCGCCGCCGTGCTCGTCTCCTCCGTACACGCCTCGTTCGGACTGCCGGGCCGCCCCGCCTACGCCGCCGCCAAGGCCGGCCTCACCGGCCTGACCAGGCAACTCGCCGTCGACTACGGCCCCGAGGTCCGGGTCAACGCGCTGCTGCCCGGGCCCGTGCTCACCCCCCTGTGGGACGGCATCGGCGACGAGGACCGGCGGGCCACCGAACGGGAGACCGCCGCCCGTCGCCTCGGCCGCCCCGAGGAGGTCGCGGCCACCATCGCCTTCCTGCTCTCCGCCGACGCCTCGTACGTCACCGGCGCCTCGCTGCACGTCGACGGCGGCTGGAGCGTCCGGAAGAACGGTTCCTAGCACGTCAGGAGTACCCGCCCGTGAAGATCACCCGCGTCGAGACCTTCGCCGTCCCGCCCCGCTGGCTGCTCTGCCGCGTCGAGACCGACGACGGCGTCGTCGGCTGGGGCGAGCCCGTGGTCGAGGGGCGCGCCGCCACCGTGCGCACCGCCGTCCACGAGCTCGCCGAACTCCTCGTCGGCAGGGACCCGTCCCGGATCGAGGACCACTGGCAGCTGATGACCAAGGGCTCCTTCTACCGTGGCGGCCCCGTGCTCTCCAGCGCGGTCGCCGGCCTCGACCAGGCCCTCTGGGACATCGCGGGCAAGACCCTGGGCGTGCCGATCCACGTGCTCCTCGGCGGGCCGGTGCGGGACCGGGTCCGGGCCTACAGCTGGGTGGGCGGCGACGATCCGTCCGAGATCGCGGACGCCGTCACCGCCCAGGTCGAGGCGGGCTTCACCGCCGTCAAGATGAACGCCAGCGGCCGGATGAACCGGCTGGCCACCGTCGCCGACCTCGACCGGATCGTCGGCCGGGCCGAGGCGGCGCGCGAAGCCCTGGGCCCCGACCGCGACTTCGCCGTCGACTTCCACGGCCGCTTCACCGCGGCCAACGCCCGCAAGGTGCTCCCCCGGCTGGCCCACACCAATCCGCTGTTCGCCGAGGAGCCGGTACTGCCCGAGTACACCCACCTGCTCGGCGACCTGGTCGCCGCCTCGCCGGTGCCGATCGCCACCGGCGAGCGGCTGTTCTCGCGCACCGACGCGCTGCCGGCCGTCCAGGCCGGGGTGGCCGTCCTCCAGCCCGACCTCTCGCACGCCGGCGGCATCTCGGAGGTCCGCCGCATCGCCGCGCTCGCCGAGACCTTCGACATCCCGATCGCCCCGCACTGCCCGCTCGGCCCGGTCTCGCTGGCCGCCAGCCTGCAGATCGCGTTCGCCACGCCGAACTTCCTGATCCAGGAGCAGAGCATCGGCATCCACTACAACACCGGCGGGGAGGTGCTGGACTACGTCGTGGACCGCGAGGTCTTCCGCTTCCACGAGGGCCACTTCGCCCGCCCGACCGCGCCCGGGCTCGGCATCGAGGTGGACGAGGCGGCCGTCCGCACCGCCAACGACGCCCACCCGTACTGGCACGGCCCCGTCTGGCGCCACCCCGACGGCTCCTTCGCGGAGTGGTGACGCGCCGCCCTGGCGGGCTCATGGCCCTCGAAGGGGCATCGGCCACCGGACCTCGCCGGCCGCCGGTCAACCCGCCGTCCAGGGGCGCGGCTTGTCGGGGTTGAGGACCGCCCAGATCCGGCTGATCCGGCCGCCGGAGACGTCGAACGCCAGCACCGAGACCGTGACGCCGTCCAGCCGCGCCACCAGGCCCGGCTGACCGTTGACGACGCCCTCCAGGAGCGTCAGACCGGACGCCGCGACGGCCCGCTCCGCGAAGAACCGCGCGACCCGCCCGGCCCCCTCGACCGGGCGGGGCGCCGCGGAGCCGAGCCCGCCGCCGTCGCCGACCGCGGTGGCGTCCTCGGCCAGCAGGTCGACCAGCGCCTCGATGTCGCCGGCCTCCCAGGCTCGCTTGAACGCCCGGACGACGTCGGCGTGTTGGCCGGCCGACGTCTCGGGGCGCCGCGCCGCGCGCACCCGGCGGCGGGTCGCGGAGACGGCCCCGCCGGAGGCCGTCGAGGCCAGGCCGGAGTGGGCCCAGCATCTGAGGGACACCGCCGAGGTGGCCGAGGCCGGCCACGCCGACCTGGAGTGGGCGGACGCGGTGCTGTTCGGCACGCCCACCCGCTTCGGCAACCCGGCCAGCCAGTTGCGGGCGTACACCACGGGACCGCTGTGGTTCGCGAACAAGCTCTCCGACAAGGTGTACTCGGCCTTCACCGCCTCCAACACCGCCCACGGCGGCCAGGAGTCCACCCTGCTGGCACTGGGCAACACGTTCCACCACTGGAGCGGCATCATCGTCCCGCCCGGCTACACCGCCCCCATCCAGTTCGAGTCCGGCAACCCCTACGGCGCCTCCCATGTGACCGGCGAAGGACCGCCCGCCGAGGTCTCCCTCGCGGCCGCCGCCCACCAGGCCCACCGCGTCGTCGAGACGGCCGCCGCCCTGAAGGCCGGCCGCGCGGCCGCCGGCTAGGCGGCGAGGCCGGCGAGGGCGGCGCGCAGCCGCTCCGCGTAGGCGCGGCGGCGGCCGGCCGGGAGCCACTCGGGCTGCGGGGGCGTGCGGTAGAGGTCGTCGTCGGGGTAGCGCGGGAAGAGGTGCTGGTGGAAGTGCCAGACGTCCTGGTTGCCCGCGGGCTCGTTGTGCTGGCGGGTGGAGACGCCGGCGCAGTCGTAGGCGGTGCGCAGGGCGCGGGCGAGCAGGCGGGTGGCGTCGAAGACCGCGTGCCCGTCGGCGGCCGGGAGGTCGTAGAGGTTCTCGTGATGGGCGACGGGGATGATCAGCAGATGGCCCGCGTTCCGGGGCCACCAGCGGGGGCAGACGATCGCGAAGACGCGCTCGTCGCGGTAGACCACGTCGGGTTCCCGGTCCGGGGTGAGATGGCAGAACGGGCAGTGGTAGTCGGCCGGTTCGTGGTGGTGCACGGGGCGCCTCCCTCAGGAACCGGTCGACGGCCGCGTGACGAGGCCGTCGAGGATCGGTGGTCGGTAGCCGGGGCCCTTGAGCACCTTGCCGTCGGCCCGGCGGAGAACCCGGCCGTCCGCGTCGAGCTTGCTCATGTTGGACCGGTGGACCTCGACGAAGACGGCCGGCAGGTCGATCCCCAGCGCGTCCGCGGCGCCATAGGTGACGTAGAGGACGTCGGCCAGTTCCTTGGCCACCGCCTGATAGGCCGTGACGGGGTCGTCGCCGGTTCGCAGGGCCTTCGCAAGGTCGGTGAGGGCCTCGGCGGCCTCGCGCGCTTCCTCGACCAGCAACGTCCGGCGGTGCTCCGCCAGCTCAGGGCGTTCGGCCTCGGCCTCGCCATCGAACACCTCGCGGAACTCCGCGACTCGTCGCATCGGCTCATGGTCCATCCCCCGACTCTAGGACCGTGGTCGCGGAGGTGCCGCGGGCCGCCGCCACCCCACCGACGGCCTGCGGAGTCATACCGGGAGATACGTGGCGGAGCCCCCCTGCTAGGGTGCGCCGATGTCATCGATCAAGCGGTTCCAGGTCGCCTTCGACTGCGCGGAGCCCGAGCGCGTCGCCCGTTTCTGGTGCGAGGTGCTGGGGTACGTCGTGCCGCCGCCACCTGCGGGGTTCGCCACCTGGGACGACTTCCAGGGCTCCCTGCCTCCCGAGGAGCGGGACGCGTGGTTCGTGTGCTCCGACCCCACGGGGGTGGGCCCGCGACTGTACTTCCAGCGCGTTCCCGAGGGGAAGGTCGTCAAGAACCGGGTGCATCTCGACGTGCGGGCCGGCACCGGACTCGTGGGTGAGGAGCGTCTGGCCACGCTCGAGGCCGAATGCGCACGCCTGGTCGCGTTGGGCGCGGTACGCGTGCGGCTGCTGCCGGCCGACGAGGAGAACGAGTCGTGCATCGTGATGCAGGACGTCGAGGGCAACGAGTTCTGCCTCGACTGAACCGCGTGGCGGGGCCGAAACCGGCCGGCCGAACCTGGGATCGGTAGGCGTCCCCCGCGGCCTAGGGTCCGTACCGCCAGGCAGGACCGAGGCGAGGAGAAGGCCCATGACCGGAACGGTCAGCACGCGTGACGCGACCGGCGGCCGGACGGCGTCCGCGGTCCTCGTCCCCGCGGGACGGTCCTGAGATGGCGGGCGGCGCGGACGGTCCCGAGCCGACGCGGGTGTCGAGGGTCGGCACGTTCGACGCCCTGTTCCTGTACTCCACCGCCGCGGGGCTCTGCCTGTGCGGGCCGGTCATGCTGGGCTTCTCCCCCTTCGCCGGTGCCGGCCTCCTGCTCGCGGGCTCGCTGTGCACGGTGCTCTGCCTTCCGCTGGGCCTCGGCCTCTGGTTCCACACCACGTTCGAGAGGGAGAACAACCGGCGGCTCGACGCCTCCGGGGTCGCGGCGACGGCGGAAGTGACGAGCCTGACCGACTGGGACGACGGGGAGTCGGCCGGTCTCACCGTCGGGCTGCGGGTCAGCGGACCGGGGTTCCGGACGTTCGAGACGACCTGGAAGCGCTCGTCGCACCCCGCCCTGCGCGTGGGACTCCGGCTCACCGCCGTGGTCGACCCGTCCGGCAACCTCTTCCGGGTCGACCTCTGAACGGACCAGGCTCCGGACCAGGGCCCGGTCCGGACCCGGACCCGGACGGCGTGTCAGTGCCGGGTCGGCCGGCACGGCCGGCCGTACGCTGGGCCGACGATCGGGAACGGCCAGGTCAGACCGTTCGGGCGGCGCCGCCGCGCCGCCCGCCGTCCCCGCCCCGCCACCACCCCGGAGCCGCCCATGCGGTCGAGCAGCTCGTCGCCGCGCCTTCTGAACCGGGTGCCCTGGGCATCGAGCTACCCCGCCGCGGTAGCCCTCGCCCTGCTCGCGCTGACCCCGTTCCTCGTCCTCACCACGGCCACCTCGCTGATGCGGCAGCCCCTGCTTGAGCAGTTGGGGGCCACCCCGTTCGAACTGCAACTCGCCGTCGGGCTTTCCAACGCCGGGTACGCCTTCGGCGCGGTCGCGGCGGCCGACCTCATTCTGCGGGTGCCGCGGCGCTGGGTGTACTTCGTGTGCGAGGGCGGCTTCGTGGTGGCCGCCGCGCTGGCGCTGATCGCGCCGGGCATCGGGCTCTTCGCGCCGGCGCTGATCATGCTCGGCGTGTTCACCGGCGTCCTGCTGGTCGTCGCGCTGCCGCCGCTGATCACCCGGCACGGCGTCGACCGGCTGCCGACCACGGCCGCGGTGATCAGCCTCGGGCTGTTCGGGATGGTCACCATCGGGCCGCTGCTCGGCGGCCTGATCGGCAGCTACGGCGGCTGGCGGCTGCTGTTCGTCGGGGTCACCGCGCTGGCCGCGATCGGCCTCACCATCGGCGTGCTGACGTTCGAACACAACGAGCCGCTGCGGCCGGGCGCGCGGTTCGACTGGTACGCCATCCCGCCCGCCCTGCTGGCCACCGCGCTGCCGTTCTTCGGCGTCGCATGGCTGACCAGGGGCGAGTTCGCCAGCGTGTGGTTCTGGCTGCCGCTGACGATCGGGGTACTGACCGGCGTCGTGCTGGTCGGCGGCCAATACTGGCGGAAGGAGCCGCTGATGCCGGTCCGCCCGATCAGCGACACCCTGCCCGTCACCGGCATCGCCGCCGCCATGGTCGCCGGCGCGACGTTCACGACACTCATCGAGCTGACCGAGGCGTATCTGCTGGCGGTGCCGCGGTACAGCCCGATCCGGGTCGGCGGGCTGCTCACCGCGCAGGTCGTCGGCATCGCGGTCGCCGCGCTGCTGGTCAGGCGACTGCTGCGAACCCGCTGGCTGCCGGTGATGGCGCTGTCCGGCCTGCTCAGCGTGGCCGTGGGGGCGGTCCTGCTGCTGACCGTCTCGCCGGGGAACGCGTCCGCGGTCGTGCCGGCCGCGGCGGTCTTCCTCGGCTTCGGCGCGGGCGCGGGGGTGACGCCCGCGCTGTTCCTGGCCGGTCTCTCGGTGCCCGCCCCGGCGATCGGCTCGATCTTCGCGCTGGTCGAACTGCTGCGCTCGGAGGCCGCGTTCCTGGTCGGGCCCGTGCTGCTGCACCTGGCCCTCGACAAGGGCATCGAGGACGGCTTCAAGTTCGCCACGGCGATCACGCTGGCCATCACGCTGGCGGGAGCGGCGCTGCTGGTCACGCTCTTCGCGCTGGGCACCGACCGGCTCCACCCACCGGACCTCGACACCTGGGTCACCGGAAAGCAGGGCGCCTACCGCTCACCCCCGCTGCTCGCCCGCCTCAGGAAGTCGTGACGGCCGCTCCCGGCGCCCCCCGGGCGAAAACCGGTGGGGCGGGCGGGCGGCAGGCGGCAGAGTGGGCCGGGTGAACGGGCGAGGGATGAACGAGGACGGGACGATCGCGCGGGAGGGCGCGCTGGAGCGGGTGGAGGCGGCGTTCCGGCCGGTCGTCGCGGCGGCCCGGATCCGGATCGGCGAGGTGTTCGGGGACGGGCGGCTGCACAGCGCGTACCTGTACGGCAGCGTCCCCCGGGGCACGGCGGTCGTCGCGGTCTCGGACCTGGACCTCCAGCTCGCGCTGCGCCGCGAGCCCACCGCGCGGGATCGGGCGGACGCCTCGGCCCTGGCGGCCGAACTCGACCGCGCCTTCGCGGAGATCGACGGCGTCGGCATCCTGCTCTCCGGCGCCGAGGAACTGCTCGGCGAGTTGGAGCGGTACGACGGCGGGTTCTTCGTGGCCTGCCTCTGCACCCCGCTGCTCGGCGACGACCTCGCCGAGCGGCTGCCGCGGTACCGGCCGACCTCGCTGCTGGCCAGGGAGACCAACGGCGATCTGGCGCTGCTGCTGCCGCGCTGGCGTGCCCGCGCGGCGGAGGCCGCCTCGGAGGCCGAGCGGGCGCGGCTGTGCCGCGGGGTGGCGCGGCGCGTCGTCCGCACCGGGTTCACGCTGGTCATGCCCCGGTGGGGCGGCTGGACCAGCGACCTGGCGGAGTCCGCCGAGGTCTTCGGCCGGTACCACCCGGAGCGCGCCGACCAGATGCGGGTCGCGGCTGCCGCCGGCCGCCGGCCCTCGGGGGACCTGGCGGTGCTCCGGATGCTGACCGACGACCTGGGGCCCTGGCTGGCCGCCGTGTACACCGCCGAGCACGGGGAGAAGGCGCCGCGCCCCGGGTAGCCGCGCCCCGGGTAGGACTCAGTCCTTCACGCCGACCGCCGCCCACATGGCCACCTGGGCGTCGAGGTCCGCGGCCGGCGGGGCGAGGTCGGCGGGTCGGGGCGCCAGCGGTGTGGCACCTCGATGCCGGGCTCCAGCAGGCGCAGGCCGGTGAGGAACGCGGCGGCCTCGTCGCGGGAGCGGGCCTGCGCGCCGATCCCGCTGCCGCGGTAGATCCCCGCCACCCGCGCCATCACCGTCGGGGCGAAGTCCCCCGTGCCGTGGCTGAGCACCAGCGCGGACCCGGCCGGCAGCGGCTCGACCAGGCGCCGCACCAGGTCGGGTGCGCCCTGCGCGTCCGGCACGAAGTGCGGCAGCGCGACGAGGGAGACGGCCACCGGCCGGTCGAGGTCGAGCGTGGCCGCCGCCTCCTCGAGTATCCGGTCGACGTCCGTGACCAGATCGGCCTGGAGATACGTGGTTCGCCCTCGGGGCTCGCTCCTTATCGACGCGTCGGCGTAGGTGAGCACGAGCGGGTCCTTGTCGACGTAGACGACGGAGGACTCGGGGGCGACGGACTGGGCGACCTGGTGCAGGTTCGGCTCGGTGGGGATCCCGGTGCCGATGTCGAGGAACTGCCGGGTTCCCCGTTCGGCCAGGGCGCGTACCGCGCGGTGCATGAAGGCCCGGTTGACGCGCGCCGCCTGCCGCGCGCCGGGCCACACCGCGAGGACGCGCTCCCCGGCCTCGCGGTCCGCGGCGTAGTTCGTCTTTCCGCCGAGGTAGAAGTCGTAGACCCTGGCGGGGTGCGCGGTGGTGAACCGCGCGTCGGGTAAGGCGTCCATCGCACTCCTCGCGTGGGGCCGGCGTCGCGTCCAGCTCACCACACGGCGCGCCGTCGGCGGGCGCCGTTCCGGCATCCGGGGCGGCGTGAACCGGTGCCGTGCCGGCGGAGGAGGCGGAGCAGGCGGATCGGCGCACGGAAGCGCGGGCCGGCGCCCGGGCGGCGCGGACGCGCCGCCGAGGGGCGCTCAGCCCGTCAGGGCGGCCGCGCCCGCCAGGGCGGCGTTGCACTCGCGCTGCAACGCCACGTCCGCCCACATCGCGTGGTGCGGGGCCGCGTTGGAGCAGACCACGGCGCCGCGGGCGCCGACGCGGGCGGACTCGGCGACGGCTCGGCGGCAGAACGCGGCGCCGACCGGGCCCTCCTCGAAGGTGCCGAGCCGGGGCGTGTAGCCGACCCAGCCCTCGCCGAAGACCAGCGGGACGCCGGCCGCGGCGGCCCAGTCGGCGGCGGCCTCGATCCAGGTGACGAGCCGCTGGTCCATGGCGATCCGGTGGATCGCGTAGCGGTCGTAGAGCCAGGCGTCCCACTTCTCCGGGTCGCACCAGTCGTGCGCGTACAGCTCGCGGAGCGACACGATGGTGGCGGCGAGCCGCCAGCGGTCCTCGGCGGGCGGCAGCCAGTCGGCCAGGTCGGGGGCGCCGGGACGCAGCAGGTCGCGGCGGATCGCGTCCTGCGGGAAGGGGCGGGTCGGGTCGCGGAGCGCGTAGGTGTCGATCAGCTCGTCGAGCACGCCGTAGACGTACGGGTGGAAGGCCGCCACGTCGGCGCCTGCCGGGATGCCGCGGAGCGAACCCACGGGCACGGTCGCGTAGTTGACGGTGACGGGCCGGTCGGGGTGGCGTTCCCTGAAGCGGGCGAGGCCGCGTTCCAGGCGGGGGCGGAGGGCGACGACGCGGTCGGCGTCGGCGGGCGTCCCTTCGACCAGGCGGCCGGCCTGCACCTCGTTGTGGAGTTCGGTGAAGGCGACCCGGTCGTCGAGGCCGTCGTGGGCGGCGAGGAAGTCGATCAGGTCGGCCTGGGCGTCGGCCAGTGCCTCGGCGCGCCGCTCGGGGTCGACGGCCATCAGCGCGTCGTACCACCGCTGGTCGCCGGCGAAGGACGGGCTCTGCTGGTACTCCCAGCTGGAGAGGATGACGTAACAGTCGTGCCGGCGGGCGGCCCGGAACAGCGCCAGCAGGTGGGCGCGGCCGTCGAGTTCCACGGTGGCGCGGACGTCGTACCAGCGCACCCGCTGCCCGAACTCGCCGCCCAGCGGGCCGAGTCGAAGGCGGCTGGTGTCGAGCCCCGAGCCGAAGAGCAGGTACGGCATGGCGCAGACGCGGACGGTGTTGTAGCCGCGCGCCACCGCCTCGGCGAAGGCGCGGTCGAGGTCCTCGAAGGGTTCGCCGGGGCCGGTGCGGGTGTACCAGGTGAAGTCCCAGAGGGAGATGGTGAGTTTCTCGGGCAGCTGGGACGGGAGCGGCGTGGGCACGGGGTGGCCCTCCTTCAGGAACGTTCAGGGGCTCGGGCGCAGGGTGACGGGGTGGAGGGGGTGGAGGGCCGCGGCGTCGAGGCGGGCGGTGTGCCGGGCGGCGGCGAGGCCGGGCTCGGCGTCGGGGGCGACGTGGACGGCGGTCTCCGCGGCGAGTGGCAGGACGCGGATCTCGACGCCGTGTTCCGCGGCCTCGGCGGCGTGCCTGCGGAGGCCGATCTCCCAGTCGGGTCCGAACCAGAAGTGGTCGGCGATCAGTCGGCCGGCGACGTAGGCGCGGGCCGCGTCGCCGGTGTAGGCGAGGCGCAGCAGCCGTTCGCCTTCGCCGGCGAAGGCGTCGGGCGGCAGGGTGAGGTGGTAGTGGGCGGCGTGTGCGAAGTCGGCGTCGGCGGGGGCTGACGCGCGGCCGTGCGCGCCGCCGGTGCGGGGCGGCGCGGGGCGCGCGGTGGTGGTGAGGGCGGCGACGGTGGGGGCGCCGACGGTCGGGGTGGTGAGCGTCCAGCGGGTGAACACGCCGTCTGCGCCGGCGGGTTGGAGTCCGGGGCCGGTCAGCTCCCGGGGCGCGGGGAAGAGCGCGAGCGCCGTGTCGCCCGCGGGGGCGTGGACGCGGAGCAGGTCGCCGTCGACGAGGGCGGGTTCCGGGCACAGGAGCAGCCGGTCGGCGCCGGCGATCCTGAGGTGGTGGAGCCGGGCCGCCTGGTCGGCGGCGAGCACCAGCAGTCTGGCGTGTCCCGGGCCGGTGGCGGCGCGGACGGTGAGCAGGGCGCCGGTGCCCGGGGCGGTGACGGTGGCGAGGGTGCCGGCGGCGTCGGCGGTGACGCGCACGGCGTCGGCCGGTCCGCGCACCTGGGTGCCGGCTGGGAAGGCGAGTCGGGGGGTGACGCCGGCGGTGGCGGCGAGCACGGTGAGGGGCGCGTCGTCGTGGACGAGGCGGGTGAGCGGCTGGGCGCTTGCCCAGTCGAGGCGGGCGGCGTTGCCGAGGTCGAGGCGGACGGGCCAGACGAAGTGGGCGCCGGAGGGTATGGTCACCGGCTCGGTGGGCAGCGTGACGGTCTCGCCGTGCGCGAGGGTGACGGCGAAGCGGACACCCGGCCGGTCGGGCAGCGGCTCGTGGGGCTGGTGGTTGTTGACGAACAGGAAGGCCCGCTCGCCGTCGGAGCGGACGGCCCAGCGCGGGGTGTCGCGGTCGTCGAGGCCGGCCGGGGTGGTCTCGGGGAGCCGGGAGGGCATGGCGGCCAGCTGGTCGCCCCAGGCGCGGAGCAGCAGGTGCTGGGCGCGGAGCGCGTGGTAGGTGGGCCTGGCCTGGCCGTACTCGCCGAGCGGGGCCTGGAAGTCGTAGCTGACGCGCGGCAGGTCGTTGGGGTAGCCGGTGTCGTGCGACTCCTGTCCCGGGTGGTGGCGCCCGGGGTGTTGGGACGCTCCGTGGTAGAGGTAGTAGCCCTGCCAGACGGAGCCGCTGCCGAGCTTGGTGAGGGCGAGTGCGGTGATGTCGGCGGGGGCGATGGCGGGCCTGCGGTGGTAGGCGATGGCCATGCCGCCGCCGAGTTCGCAGGTGGCGTAGGGGTGGCGGCGGTCGTCTGGCGTGGCGGAGGCCGCGGCGGCCGGCTGGTCCGGCGGACCGGTCGGGCGCAGGTCGGCGCCGATCGCGTGGTCGTCGCGGATCGGGCTGAAGAAGTAGTGGCGCCTGATGTGGGTGGCCGGTCCCTGGGTGGCGTCCTCCCAGAACGCCTCGGGGTAGCCGCCGTAGAGCGGCAGCAGCAGGTCGGGCGGGAGCAGCGCGCCGCCCCAGGCGGTGGCGGTCCACAGCGGGGCGCGGAGCCCGGCGTCCTCGGCGAGGCGGCGCAGGGTGGCGAGGTGGTCGGGCTGGTCGTAGAGCTCGTTCTCGACCTGGACGGCGACCACCGGGCCGCCGTCGAACCAGGAGAGGTCGCGCAGTTCGTGGGCGATGGCGGTGAAGTAGCGGCGGACCAGGGCCAGGTAGCGCGGGTCGTCGGTGCGCGGGGCGCAGTCCTCGGCGGCGAGCCAGTCGGGGAAGCCGCCGAGCCGGCTCTCGCCGTGGGCCCAGGGGCCGATCCTGGCGGCGACCGCGAGGTCGAGGTCGTGGCAGAGCCGGACGAAGCGGCGGACGTCGAGGCCGCCGTCGAAGCGGAGGACGCCGCGCTCCTCCTCGTGCTGGTTCCAGAACAGGTAGGTGGCGACGGTGTCGACACCGCCGGCGCGGATCTTCAGCAGTTCCTCGCGCCAGTCGGCGGCCGGGTAGCGGCTGAAGTGGAACTCGCCCATCACCGGCAGCCAGGGCCGGCCGTCGCGGCGCAGGCTGCGGCTGTCCACGGTGACGGGGCGCGGGGTGCCGGCGGGGCTGCCCATGGCCAGGTGTCCGGCCAGCGGCGGGGCGGGTGCGCGGCAGTGCGCGGCGAGCATGCGGGCTCCTGCGGGGTGCGGCTCGGCTCGTCGGGGGACGGCTGGGCTGGTCGGGATGGCTTCATCGTGCGATCGGGTTATCGCACTGTCAAGAACTATTCATAAATAATGTCCACGCTAGACTGGCCGGACCAGGTCCTCGCCACACACCTCCGGGAGCCCGTCATGGCGGCCTACTCAGCCCGCGGCGTGCACGGGCAGGTGGTGCACCACCTGGGCGCCCGCATCGTCGGCGGCGAGTTCACCGAGGGCGACACGCTGGACGTGCGGGCCCTCGGCGAGCAGTTGGACGTGAGCCTCACGGTGATGCGCGAGTCGCTGAAGGTGCTGGCCGGGAAGGGACTGATCGACGCCAGGCAGAAGCGCGGCACCTTCGTCCGCGCCCGCTCCGCCTGGAACCTGCTCGACCCGGACGTGATCCACTGGCGCACCGTCGGCGGCGACGCGGAGCGGCTGCTGCGCGACCTGGCCGACGTGCGCTCCATAGTCGAGCCGGCCGCCGCCCGCCGGGCCGCGCTGCGCCGCACCGACGCCGACCTGGCCGCGCTCGACGCGGCGCTGGCCGCGATGGCACGGGCCCAGGGCGACTCCGCCGCGGCGGCCGAGGCCGACGCCGCCTTCCACCGGGCGCTGTTGGCCGCCACCGGCAACGAACTCCTCGGCCGGCTCGACCTGTTGCTCGAACCGGGGCTGCGGGAGCGTGACCGCCTCGTGCACGCCCACCCGGCGGCCGGCGACCCGGTACCGAGCCACCGAGCGGTGGTCGACGCGGTCCGCGACCGGAACGCGGCCCGCGCCGAGTCGGCGATGCACGACCTGCTGGCCAAGTCCACCGAGGACCTCGGCCTGTTGACCGCCGAAGCGGAACGCCGCGACGCCTGAGGATTCGTCAACCACCGCCCGACGTAAGGGTGTCGGGCCGATGTCGAGCCGGTATCAATCGATGTCCACCCCTTGACGGGCCGGGAAACACGGCAGCAACATCTGTAAACGATTACAGCCGCTGGAAACGTTTACAACAAGCGGAATTCCCAGACCAAAAGGGATGGATGGGATGTCGAACGGCGGACAACCGACCATCGTGTCGATCGCGGAGCGCGCGGGCGTCTCGACGGCCTCCGTCTCCCGCGTGCTCAACGGCCAGGGCGCCCGCCGGGACACCACCGAGCGGGTGCGCCGGGCCGCCGCCGAGCTCGGCTACGTACCCAACGCGGTGGCCCGCTCCCTCAAGGACGGCCGCACCAGGCAACTCACCTTCGCCATGCCGGACATCGGCAACCCGGTCTACGTGGCGATGGTCAGGGCCATCCAGGCCGTCACCAAGGCCGCCGGCTACCGCCTGCTGCTGCACTCCACCGACGCGGTGGCCGAGGACGAGCTGGCCGTGCTGCGCAGCCTCGGCGACCGGACCAGCGACGGCCTCATCATCTGCCCCATCCGGATCACCGACGCGCACCTGGCGGCGCTCGCCGCCGCCGCGGGGCCCGTGGTCGTGATCGGCTCACTGCCGGAACCCGGCCTGGTGGACAGCGTCCGGGCCGACTCGGTCGCCGGCGCCGCGCTCGCCGTCCGGCACCTGTACGACACCGGGCGGCGCCGGATCGCGTTCATCGGCGGCCCGCCCGACACCGTCCCCGGGCACAACCGGGACCTCGGCTACCGCGGCGCGCTCGCCGCCCGCGGGCTGCCGTACGCCGAGGAGCTCGTGGTCCACACCGACTTCGGCATCGAACAGGGCAGGGCGGCGGCCGACCGGCTGCTCGCCGTCCGCCCGCGCCCCGACGCCGTCCTCTGCGCCAACGACCAGTTGGCGCTCGGCGCCGCGCACGCCGTCCTCGCCCGCGGCCTGCGGATACCCCACGACCTGGCCGTGGCCGGCATGGACGACAGCACCCTCGCACAGGCCGGCTGGCCGCCGCTGACCAGCGTCGACCTCGGCTCGGCGGAACGCGGCCGGCGCGCCGCCCGCATGCTGCTCGACCGCCTGGAGGCTCCGGCCGGGAACCCGCTCGTGCCCGCGCCCCGGAGCACCACCACCCCTCCCCGCCTCGTCGTGCGCGCCTCCACCGCGCCGGCGACCGACCCCAGAAGGTGACCATGAGTCTCACCGCCGCCCGGGCCGACGCCGCCCCGGGCAGCCGCGGCACCGCGCCGCCCAGAACCCCCGGCCGCCGTCGTCAGGCGCTCGGGCTCGACCGGGGAGCGTGGTTCCTGCTGCTCCCGGTGCTGCTCCCGATACTCGTGCTGAGCCTCGGGCCACTCCTCTACGGCATCTCGCTCGCGTTCACCGACGCGCAGGCCGGCCGCACCTCCGCCACCCAGTTCGTCGGCCTGCTGAACCTCCAGGACCTCTGGCACGACGACCTGTTCAGGGAGTCGTTCCGGATCGGCCTGGTCTGGGCGTTCGCCGTCACCTCGCTGCAGTTCCTGCTCGCCCTCGGGCTCGCCCTGCTGCTCAACCAGGACCTGCGGTTCCGCTGGCTGGCCAGGACCCTCGCCATCGTGCCGTGGGCGATGCCCGAGGTCGTCGTCGGCATCATGTGGCGGCTCGTCTACCACCAGGACGCCGGCATCCTCAACGGGACGCTGGCCCAGCTCGGCCTGATCGACGAGAACGTCGACTGGCTCACCGACCTGTCGCTGGCGCTGCCGGCGGTGATCGTGGTCGGGGTCTGGGCCGGAATGCCGCAGACCACGGTGGTGCTGCTGGCCGGCCTCCAGAACGTGCCGCACGAGCTGCGGGAGGCCGCCGCCATCGACGGCGCCGGCGTCTGGCGCCGCTTCACGACCGTCACCTGGCCGGCGCTGCGTCCCGTGGTGCTGGCCATCACCGCGCTCAACTTCATCTGGAACTTCAACTCGTTCGGCCTGGTGTACGTGCTCACCGGCGGCGGGCCAGGCGGCCAGACCAGGCTGCCGAGCCTCTTCGTCTACGAGGAGGCGTTCACCTACGGCCAGTACGGCTACGCCGCGGCGATGGGCCTGGTGCTGGTCGCCGTCGTCGCCGTGCTGCTGACGGTGTTCCTGCGGAACCGGCTCCGGGAGGAATCATGACCGTCGCCCAACGGACCGTGGCGCGCCGGGCCGGCCGCGCCGGGCAGTACCTCGCGCTCTGCGGGTACCTCGTCTTCCTGGCTTTCCCGCTGCTGTGGCTGGTGTCCACCTCGTTCAAGTCGCCGCAGGAGCTGGGCGCCATCGATCCGACCTGGCTGCCAAGAAGCCCGAGCCTGGACAACTACCGGGACGCCTTCGACGCGCAGCCGCTGCTACGGGCCGCGCTCAACAGCCTGCTGGTCGCGGCCAGCGCGGCGCTGATCGCCGTGACGATATCCGTGCCGGCGGCGTACGTGATGGTGCGCTTCCGCTCCCGGATCAGCCGGGCCGGCACGGTCTGGATCCTGATCAGCCAGATGTTCCCCTTCGTGCTGGTCATCATCCCGCTGTTCCTGGTGCTGCGGAACCTGCACCTGATCAACTCGCTGCCGGGGCTCGTCCTGGTCTACGTGGTCTGGAACCTGCCGTTCGCGCTCTGGATGCTCCAGGGCTATGTGCGGGCGGTGCCGATCGAGTTGGAGGAGGCCGCCGCGATGGACGGCGCAGGGCGGCTCCGCACCCTGGTCGGCGTCGTGCTGCCGCTGCTCACCCCGGGCCTCGTCGCCACCCTGATGTTCTCCTTCGTCACCGCCTGGAACGAGTTCTTCTTCGCCCTGGTCCTGCTCAAGTCACCGGAGAAGCAGACGATGTCCGTGATCCTCACCCACTTCATCGGCGCCGAAGGCGTGGCCGATCTCGGCCCGCTGGCCGCGGCCTCGGTGCTCGCCACCCTGCCCACGCTGCTGTTCTTCGCGCTGCTCCAGCGGCGGTTGGTCGGCGGCATGCTCGCCGGGGCGGTGAAGGGCTGATGGGCACGCGAACCACCCGCGCGGCCGCCGTCGCGCTCACCCTGGTCGTCGCGGCCGGCTGCGCCGGCTCGGGCGACGACGGCGCGGACGACGGCCGGATCACCCTCGAGTTCCTCAGCCTGGCCTGGCAGGAGGAGTCCGTGGCCGCCAACGAGGCGCTGGTCGCCGAGTGGAACGCGGTCAACCCCGACGTCGAGGTGCGCTACGTGCAGGGCAGTTGGGACAACATCCACGACCACCTGCTGACCTCGTTCGAGGGCGGCGAGGCCCCCGACATCATCCACGACGACGCCTCCGACCTCACCGACTTCGCCAACGGCGGCTTCCTGGCCGACCTCAGCGGGCTGCTGCCCGACGAACTGCGGGACGACATCCCCGCCGAGTCCTGGGACACCACCACCTACGACGGCGGCGTCTACGGCGTGCCGTTCCTCCAGGAGCCGCGCGTGCTGATCGCCAACACCCGGCTGCTCGAAGCGTCGGGAGTACGCGTCCCGACCACCGAACAGCCGTGGAGCTGGGCCGAGTTCGAGGCCGCCTGCCGGGCCCTGACGGTCGACGAGGACGACGACGGCACCCCCGAGACCTACGGCGTCGCCTGGTCCATGCGGGAGCCGGTGGCGCAGTCGGTCAACCTCTCGCTGACCACCGGCGGCCAGGTCTTCGGGCGGGAGGGCGGCGGAAACGGCGGAAACGGCGATAACGTCGTGCGCTTCGACGCGGCCGACTCCGCCGTCGCCGAGCTGGTGAACCGCCAGGTCCACGAGGACGGCACGGCACCCGAGGGCAGCCTCGGCATGTCGGGCTCCGAGACGCTGCCCGGCTTCTTCGCCGACCGCTACGCCATGGTGCCGCTCAACTTCTCGTTCCGGCAGCAGGTGTCGCAGCAGGCGCCCGACGGCTTCGGGTGGACGGTGCTGCCGATGCCGACCGGCGGACCCGAGCACGGGCTGGCCCAGGGCGTGGTGCCGCAGACCCTCTCGGTCGCCGAGGACAGCGAACACCAGCAGGCCGCCGTCGACTTCATCGCCTTCCTCACCCGGCCCGAGCACGCCGTCGACCTCGCGCTCGGCGACTGGATGCTGCCCACCAGCCGCGCCGCGCTGACCGACCCGGCCCTCAACGCCGCCGAGGACGGCTGGGCCGTCGGCGCCGAGATAGCCGCCGAGCTGCGCCCCTCCCCCGTCCTCGGGGTGCGCGGCTACCCCGAGTGGAAGGACAAGATCGCCACCCCGGCGTTCCAGGAGTACTACGCCGGGGCCCTGGACCTCGCGGGGCTGCGCGACGAGCTCACCGACGACGGCAACCGGATCCTCGACCGCTACCAGCGCTGACGCGGTCCCGCCCCCAAGGACCACCCACACCCCCAGGAAAGAGTTCTGACGACACCATGAGCGCCAGCACCACGACCGTCCCGGAACCGGAAGCGGAAGCGGGCCCGGAGGCGGAACCGGCACCGCGCCGGCTGCGCACCGTGCCCGAGCAGCCGCCGCCCGCCGCCGTCGCGCCGCGGGACCGCGCCCGGGGCGCCATGCTGGGCCTCGCCGTCGGCGACGCGCTCGGCGCACCGGCCGAGAACCTCAAGCCCTCCCAGATCAGGGAGCGTTGGGGCCGGATCGCCGGCTTCGTCTCGGACGACCCGGCCGGCACGGACGACACCGAGTACGCGATCTTCTCCGGGCTGCTGCTCGCCGAGCACGGCTCGGGGCTGACCGTGGAGCACGTCGAGGCGGCCTGGCACGAGTGGATCGCTGACCGGGACGAGGGGCCCTTCAGGGGCGCCGGGTTCAGCGAGCGTGGCACGTTGGAGAACCTGCGCCGGGGGCTCGCGGCGCCCATCTCGGCGCAGCACCGGCACGCCTGGAGCGACGGGCTCGCGATGCGGGCCGCGCCGTTCGGGGTGTTCGCCGCCGGCCGGCCGGCCGAGGCGGCCAGGCTGGTGGCGATCGACGGCACGGTCTCGCACGACGGGGAGGGCATCTACGGCGGGCAGGCCGTGGCGGCCGGGGTGGCGGCGGCGATGGTGAGCCACAGCCCCGACGTGGTGGTGCTCGCCGCGCTCTCGGTGGTGCCCGAGGACTCGTGGACGGCGCGCTCGCTGCACCGGGCCGTGACGGCGGCCAGGCGGGCGCGGCGCGATCCGCGGGCGAGCCAGCTGTCGATCGAGCGGGCCGTCAGGTCGGCCACGGTGATCGGCGGCTACCCGTGGACCGATCTGGCGCCCGAGGCGGTCGGCCTGGCCTTCGGCGCGTTCGACGCGGCACGCGGCGACTTCGCCGGGGCCGTGGAGACGGCCGTCAACATGGGCCGGGACGCGGACACCACGGCCGCGGTCGCGGGCGCGCTGTGCGGGGCGCTGCGCGGCGAGGCGGCCGTCCCCGCGGAGTGGGCGGCGGCGATCGGCCCGGTGCGCGGCAGTTGCCTGCCTTCGATGGCCGGCCGGCACGTGCTGGAGGTGGCCGACCGCCTCGCCGCGCGGCTCGGCCCGTCCAACGACCTGGCGGAGGTGGCGTCATGACGGAGCGGCACGCCGTCGTCGGCCGGTCCGGGGGGCGGCACGGCCCCGCGCTGCCGCCGAACGGTGTGCTGGCGGTGGCGCCGTGACCGCGTCGACCGCCGTGGCGGATCCCGGGCGCCGGATCGAGGGGCTCCTGCTCGGGATCGCCGCCGGGGACGCGGCCGGCTGGCCCTCGGGGCGGCACCGGGCGGCCCGGCTGCCGGAGTGGACGCGGCGGCTCACCAGGGAGCTCGACACCTTCGCCGAGCAGAACGCGACCACCACGCTGCCCGTGCCGATAGCGCTCAACCAGCCGCCCGAGCCGCTGCGGCTCGGCCCGTCGGACGACGCCGAGTGGGCGGCGTTCACCGCGCTCTCGGTGCTGTCGGCGGCCAGTGGCGGCGGCGCGCCCGAGGGGATCGGCGGCCGGGTGCGCTCCGCGCTCGCGCTGGCCTGGTCCGGCCTCGCGGACGAGGTGGCGGCGGCCGCCGAGCGGGCGGACGAGATCGAGTCGGCGCGGATCCCGCTGCGCGCCAGGATCTCGGTGCGCGCCGGCCTCGGCAACCTGGCGGCCGGCCTGCGGCCGCCCGCCACCGGCCACGACAACCCGCACTACTTCGACGACGCGGCCTGCGTGCGGGCCGCGGTGCTGGCCGCCGTCCACCCGGGCGACCCCGAATCGGCCGCCGAGCTCGCCGAGTTCGACGCCCGCTACACGCAGGACGGCGACGGGGTGCACGGCGCCAGGGCGATGGCGGCCGCGCTGGCCGTGGCGCTGGCCGGCGCCCCGGTCGACGCCTGCGTCGACGCGGCGCTGCGCCAGCTGCCCGAGGGCACCGAGATCCGCCGCAACGCGCTGCACGCCGTCGAGTTGGCCAGGTCCACGGTGGCCACCGGGCCCGGCCTGGCCGGCCACGCGTTCGCCCTGGTGCCGGTCCTGGAGCACGAGATCGTCGACCACGTCTACAGCTACGGCATCGCCGCGGCCGAGACGGTGCCGGTGGCGCTGGCCGTGGCCACCGCGGCGGCCGGCGCGGTCAGCGAGGCGGTGCCCTCGGCGGCCTGCCTGTCCCGGGTGGCGGACTCGGCGCCGGCCCTGGCCGGCGCGTTGACCGGGGCCGTCTCGGGCGCCGCGGCGCTGCCCGAGAGCTGGCGGGCGGCCTGCCGGACGCTGCCAGGCTGCGCGCTGCCCCGGCTGGCCGGCACCGACCTGGTCGAGCTGGCCGGGCGGCTCGCCGCGGGACCGTTCGCCGGGCGGGGCACGCCGACGTCAGCCGCCGGCTCTGCCCCGCCCGCCGCGTTCGCCCCCTCAACAGACCGCGACACGGCCCAAGACCGCGCCACTCAGAAGGGATCCACCGCTTGACCTCCTCCCCTCCGCGAGCGAAGGAGATTCCTACCCTCACGGGAGGACCTTTCTGCTTCGCCGCAGACCGCCCCCGGGACGAACCCAAGCCAGGGTCTTACACCTGCTCCACAGACCTCACATCCCGCCAGCCCGGCGGTAGACCACCCAGGCTTGGATATCGCCCCAGCGGCCCCGCCACCCTACCAGAGCACTCCGAAGTCATCCTGCTACACAACGTATTGCTCAGGCCAAGGAACGCAACCGCGCCCGGCGGATGCCAGGTCCCGTACAAGGAGCTCCCATGACCTCACCCATCACCCCCCTCCCCGACCTGGCCCTTCCCTCCCTGGAGAGCCGCACCACCGGCGCCCTGGTGGGCGCCGCGGTCGGCGACGCGCTCGGCGGCCCCGTCGAGGGCTGGACACCGGAGGCCATCGTCGAGCGGCACGGCGGCCGGGTGCGGGGCATCGTCGAGCCGTTCCACCGGGACGCGTGGCGCACCGCACGCCCGATCGCGCCGTACCACAAGGGCGACGGGCACGTCACCGACGACACCCTGATGACGCACGCGCTGGTGCGGGTCTACGAGCAGGTGCGGGACCACCTGGACGCGTACGCGGTCGCCGACCACCTGGTGCCCGACCTGATCACCACGCCGCGCTGGGTTCCCGAACTCGACGCGGAGGTGCTGCCGTTGCAGCGGATCTTCCTGGCCGAGAAGTGGATCGTGGCCCGGATCCACTACGGCCACGTGGACCCGCGCGAGGCGGGCGTCGGCAACATCGTCAACTGCGGGGCCGCGATGTACATGGCGCCGGTCGGGGTGGTCAACGCCGGCAATCCGGCGGGGGCCTACGCGGAGGCCCTGGACGTGGCGGGCGCGCACCAGTCGTCCTACGGGCGGGAGGCGGCCGGGGTGTTCGCGGCGGCGGTGGCCGCGGCGTTCAAGCCGGGCGCCACCCCGGAGTCGGTGGTGGCCGAGGCGCTGGCGCTGGCGAAGGACGGCACCAGGTCGGCGATCGAGGCGGTGTGCGAGGTGGCGGCAGGACACGACGACTTCGAAGCGGCGCTCGCCCCGCTGCGGGCGGCCGTGGCGCCGTTCGACACGGTGGGCACGGACTACCGGAAGCCGTCGCTCGGCGCCCGCCGCCCGTCCCGGCTGCACGCCATCGAGGAGCTGCCGATCGCCCTCGGCATGCTGCTCGTCGGCCGCGGCGACTTCCGGCACACGGTGCTCGGCGCGGTCAACTACGGCCGGGACTGCGACTCGATCGCCACCATGGCGGGCGCGGTGGTGGGCGCGCTGCGCGGCGCGGAGGCGGTGCCCGAGGAGTGGAGCTCCGAGGTGTCGCGGGCCAGCCGGCTCGACCTGCGGGCGCCGGCCGAGGCGCTGTCGGCGGTGGCCCGCGAGGTGTTCGCGCGGGACGTGGAGCGCCGGCGGGCGCACGAGGGGCTGTTCGGCGCGATCGCGGGGGCGGCGTGAGCGACGCACGCGCGGCCACCGAGCCGCGGACCACCACGACGCGCGACCCTCGCCGCGCGGGCGGAGAAGCGAACGAGGAGGCCCAGTGAGCGACGCACGCGCGGCCACCGAGCCGCAGACCACCACGACGCGCGACCCTCGCCGCGCGGGCGGAGAAGCGAACGAGGGGGCGCAGTGAGTGGGCGGGCGTTGCGGCTGACGTGGGTGCAGCCGGAGGATCTGGTGGGGCACGAGCTGCGGCAGGCGGCCCTGGACGGCCGGGACTTCTCGGCGGCGGAGCGGCGCTGGCTGGCCGGCGGCGGCCGGGCCGCGCCCGAGCGGGCCGGCGCCTCGCCGGCCCC